>WLND01000099.1 GCA_009726075.1 Actinomycetota bacterium | reverse complement strand
GAAGCCCTGTGCGAGCAGGGGCAGGCATCGCTCGGCTGGCACGATGCGGGGCGCATCGAGGTTGGCCAGCGTGCAGACCTCGTTGCTGTCCGATCCGATTCCGTGCGCACGGCAGGCACTGATCCGGCGCAGATCGTGCTCACGGCATTCGCCAGCGATGTGGATGCGGTCGTGGTCGATGGTGTGGTCGTCGTGTCGGGCGGACAGCACCGGTCGCTTGACGTGGGGGCCGAGCTGGTGTCGGTGATCGACGACGTGTGGGCCCGCGTCCGAGCATCAACCTGACTCAACCGTCCCTCCGATTGCCCCGGGAGCCATTGCAGTGCAACTACTTCTTCGATCGCCTGCGCGTGTCCGTGACGCTGCCACTGATGGCACGGCCAGCGTCGAGGTGGCGGCGAGCCCCGATAGTCCTGCCCGCGAACGGTGGCTGTGGGACGTGCGGCTCGAATCGTCCGCCGCCCCGATGACCGACGCGATGGATGCGGTGAGCCTGGAGGTATCCGGTGCTGGCCGTGGCATCCACTTCGTGAATGCACGCTTCGATGCGTCGGTGATCACTGCGGAAATCCGCGTCGAAATCCTCACCGCGCCGGCCGATCTGCGCCGGCCCGAGGGCGAAATCTGGGTGGCGATCATCGAAGCAGGGGAACTTCACGATGGGTCGTTCACCGTTCGCGCCGGCGACGTCTTGGTGTGGGAGGGCGATGACCCCCTGAGCGTGGCCCTCCGGCCCACCGGGCATGACCCCGTTCAGTTGGCCGTGGTGAAGCTGGGTCGTCGTGACGGGAAGGTCCTGCGGTGGGTCCCGTAGGCATCGCCGAGATCGTGCGGGCTTCGGCCCTGCGGGAGATGGCCTGGGCGAACGGAGCCGGCACCACCTACGAGGTCGCCGTATCGCCGGCAGGCGCAGGGCTTGCCGACTTCGACTGGCGCATCAGCCTGGCCGATATTTCCGTCGACGGTGACTTCTCCGTGCTGCCCGGCGTCGACCGCGTCCTCGTCCTCATCGAAGGGGAGGGGATGGACCTGACGGTAGCCGGGCAGACCCGAGCACTCGAACCGTGGGCTCCGGTGAATTTCGCCGGGGAGGCTGCCGCATCGTGCACGCTGCGACACGGCCCGACCCGCGATCTCAACCTCATGTGCCGCCGGAGTCGTGTGGCCGGCTCGGTCGAGATCCTGCCCGGCGCATCTGTGCTCGACGTGCGCGTTCAGCAGGGGGAGACCGTGTGGCTGGGCGTGCTGGCCGGTGCATGGGCCACCGAGGCGGAGCCGGACCTGGCCCTGGGGCCGCGGGACTTCATCCGGATCGATCGACCGATCACACTTGTCGGTCACGGTCTGGTCGCTCGAGTGGGCCTGCACGCTCGACCTACGGTACCGTAAGTTACGCTAACGTAGGTTAGGGACGAGAGGGGACGATGATGGGCACAGCAGACCGAGCGACACTCACCACCGCGAAGCGCGAGGTGCTCACCCTGCACTCGCGGCAGATCGCCTATCGCGAGCACCGCGGCACCGGCGCCCCGATCCTGCTCGTTCACGGCATCGGCTCGAGCAGCGACACCTGGAATCCGGTCTTCGATCACCTCGTCGCCAGCGGTGCACCCGTGATCGCGGTCGACCTTCCTGGTCACGGGGAGTCGTCCAAGCAACCCGGCGACTACAGCCTCGGCTCGATGGCGAGCACCCTGCGCGACCTGCTTGACCACCTCGGCCACGACCGGGTCCACCTGGTCGGCCATTCCCTCGGCGGCGGTATCTCGCTGCAGTTCGTCTACCAGTTTCCGGAGCGCGTGCGCACCCTCACGCTCGTGTCGAGCGGAGGGCTGGGCGAGGAAACCTTCGGGGGCCTGCGAGCTGCAGCCATGCCCGGATCCGAGATCGCCCTGCGCTGGGCGATCAACCGGCGCACGCTGGCCGGAGCAGCCCGATTGGGTCGCGTGCTTTCGAGGGTCGGCGTCGAGCCGCACGCGCTCAGCCCCGGGGCACTCGAGACCGTGAGCTGGCTCGGCGACGATGAGCGGCGGGCAGCGTTCCTGGCAACCCTCCGCAGTGTCGTGGGCGTGAAGGGCCAGCGAGTGTCGGCCCTTGACAAGCTCCACCTGCTCGACGGCCATCAGGTGCTCATCATCTGGGGTGACCGCGATCCGATGATCCCGATGGCGCACGGCGCGCATGCACATGCGCTGCTTGAGGGCAGCCGCTTCGTCACCTTCGCCGAGGCCGCGCATGAGCCGCACATGCATGACTCGCGGCGCTTCGCCGATCTCGTGCTCGAGCACACGAACCGCTGAACGGCCTCGGGGGCATCAGGTGGCGCGCAGGCTGGTCGGCTTCGTCCATGCCTGCCACCCCGGGCCGACCGCTGCTGTCACGGTCGTCTTCACGGCCTTCGGCTGGAGCCTGGGCTGGCAGGGTTTCGCGCTTGCCCTCCTCGCCGTGACGGTACTCGTCGGCCAGCTGTCGGTGGGCTGGAGCAACGATGCCTTCGACGCCGGGCTCGATGCCCAGTCGGCCCGCACCTCAAAGCCAACATTTCAGGGACGACTCACAGCGCGCTCCCTATGGATCGCAGCGGCAACCGCCCTGGTCATCTCCAGCGTCCTGAGCTGGGCTATCGCCGGACCCATCGGTGGCTCATTCCATGTCTTCGCCCTGCTGGTCGCATGGACCTACAACGTGGCACTGTCTCGCACCGTGTGGTCCTGGCTGCCGTACGCCCTCGCCTTCGGATCCGTCCCCCCGTTCCTCGCCTACGGGCTCGACGGACGCCCGCCCGCCCTCTGGTCGGTGGCCTGCTTTGCCATCATCGGGGTCAGTGCGCACATCGCCAACGCCCTGCCGGATATCGCCACCGACACCAGTGCGGGCCGCGGTGGGCTCGTCATCAGGATCGGGCAACGCCGCTCGGTTATCGCCTGCTGGGTCCTCCTCGGCTGCGGCACCGCCATCCTCATCGCAGTCGCGGCCGGTTCGCGACCCTGGCTCGTCCCCGCTCTGGTTCTCGCCTTTGCCGGTGCCGTGATCAGGGGCTCGCGCTCGACGCGCCCGGCGGGCATGTTCCACGCCATCCTGGGCGTCGTGGTGGTCGACGTTGCCGTCGTCGTCCTGTGCGCATGACCGGCTCGTGACAGGCCATGACTGGTCCGAATGGGCGCCTCGCAGCGCACCGACTCGTGGTGTCTGGGGAGTATGAGCACTGCATGCACTGAGCAGTGCGTGGTCCATTCGCCGGTAACCAACCGGCGCCGGCGTCGGGGATGCGATGAACACGTACGGGGTCGAGGGTCAGGTTGCGGAGGTGAGCTCCGCCGTCGTCGCGCCGAGGGATGACGTACGCACGTCGGCGCTCGATTTCGCTGCGCCGTCCGCGACTCCCCAGCGGCGCAAGAGCGACCTCGTCGACTCCCGAGCCCTCATGGGCATCGTCCACCTCCTCATGACGCGGCCCACCTGCGACCACATCGCCCAGCACCTCGTGCTCAACCTGATGCCGGCCCATCGCGCCCGGGCCGCGGTGATCAGCCTGTTCGGGCAGGACGGTTCGCTCCATGCGGTGGGCTCCTTCGGGGTGCCGCCGCCGGTGCTCGAGTCATTCGGCACCCTGTCGCTGTGGGACACCGCGCCGATGACCGATGCCGTTCGCAGCGGGCAGCCCGTCGTGCTGTCGACCCGAGACGAGGTCGAGCGCCGTTACCCGTGGCTCATCGGTGAGATGGCAACGAGTGAGTCGATCGTGGTGTGGCCGCTGAGCCTGCCGGGGGAGCGGGTCGGGGCCGTGCAGTTCTTCCTCAACGGACCCCCGCACCTCGAGACCCTCCACGCCGAGGTCGATGGGGTCGCAGCCGTGGTCGCCCTCTACTTGAGCATGCTCTTCGCCGAGGCCGGACGGACGGGGCATTCGCTCACCGTCTCGACGAGCGATGTACGCGCCGAGGCGCAGACGCTCGGCATCCTGCCCCTCGCCGAACGGGCGGGAGGCTGGCCCATCAGCGCGCAGGAGGCCGCAGCACAGGACCGGCCAGACCTCACCGAGCGCCAGATGCGGATCCTCACACTGCTGGCGAAGGGCATGACGAACCCGCAGATCTCGAGGCAGGTCGGCTTCAGCGAGTCGACGGTACGCCAGGAGACCATGGCGATCTACCGCTACTTCGGCGTGAGCGGCCGGCATGAGGCAGTTCGGATGGCCGGCCTTCGCGGCATGCTCAATACCGCCCGAAGCGCGGGCTGACGCCGCCTGCCTTGATGGCAGCTCAATGCCTGGCGCATGACCGGATTTCACTCGGGACGGGATTGCTCGCATGACTTCGACGTGGATCTGGCTCATTCTCGCGATCATGGCGGCGGGCATCGAGGTCTTCACCAGTGACCTGACATTCCTGCTCGTCGCCGTCGGAGCGCTGACCGCGGCAGCATCATCGGCCCTCGGAGCGCCGACGGCACTCCAGGTCGCGGTGGGCGCTGCAGTGTCCCTGGCCGGCCTCATCTTCGTTCGGCCGGTGGCCCTTCGTCACCTGCGGCGCGCTCCCCATGACAGTCGCACCGGTGTCGATGCGCTCCTCGGAGCAACGGGCCGGGCCCTGACGGAGGTGACGGTCGATGGGGGCCGGATGAGCCTTCGGGGCGAGACCTGGTCGGCTCGACTCGATGCCGACATCACCCGTGTGCCGGTCGGCCCGGGATCTGCACTGACGGTCACGCGAATCGACGGGGCCACCGCCCTGGTCCATCCGATTGACGACTGACGATCAACGAAGGGAACCCTCAATGGAAGCCATCGTGCCCATCGGCGTTGCCGTGGTGGTGCTCGCGTTCGTGCTGCTGATCCTGACCCGAACTGTCGTGATCGTGAAGCAGGCGACGACGGCCATCGTCGAGCGGCTCGGTCGCTACCAGCGAACTCTCAACCCGGGCCTGAGCATCCTCGTTCCGATGATCGACCGCGTGCACAAGCGAATCGACATGCGCGAGCAGGTGGCGTCCTTCCCTCCCCAGCCGGTGATCACTGAGGACAACCTCGTCGTCTCGATTGACACGGTGATCTACTTTCAAGTGACCGACTCGAAATCCGCGTCGTACGAGATCGCCGACTTCCTGCTTGGCATCGAGCAGTTGACCGTCACGACCCTTCGCAATGTCATCGGCTCGATGGACCTCGAGATGGCGCTCACATCGCGTGACGAGATCAACGGCCAACTGCGCGGCGTCCTCGACGAGGCCACCGGCAAGTGGGGAATCCGGGTCAATCGCGTCGAGTTGAAGGCCATCGACCCGCCGTCCTCCGTTCAGGAGTCCATGGAAAAGCAACTGAAGGCAGAGCGTGAACGCCGGGCCGCGATCCTCATTGCCGAGGGCCAGAAGCAGTCGGCCATCCTCACCGCAGAGGGGGCCAAGCAGTCGGCCGTGCTGTTCGCCGAGGGCGAGGCGCAGGCGGCAGTGGTCCGCGCCGAGGCGAATGCCCGCGCCGAAGTCATCCGTGCCCAGGCCGAGGCGACAGCGCTCAGCTGCGTCTATGCCGCCCTCCATCAAGCATCGCCCACTCCGGCGGCCTTGGCGCACCGGTACCTGATGGCCCTGCCTGAAATAGCGAAGGGAGAGTCCAGCACCATCTGGGTTATTCCGGGTGAGCTCACGGCAGCAGCGGCCTTGCTCCGGGATGGACTGGTCAGGGGGTCCGAAACCTCGTGAGGGGGGCCCTCACCCGTGCGCCCTCAAGAAAGCCTGAGGACAGCCTGAAGTCCAGGCCAAGTTTCACCCGAGCCTGTCTTTCACACGGGTCTTCGTCAGGCATCGCTGCCATCATTGCCCAATGTCCTCTCGCGCGAACGTTCAGAGCCCGGCCACGTGGAAATCTCGCCTGAGCCAGACCGGATGGGTCCTGCTGCCGCTGCGGATGTTCCTCGGCATCACCCTCGTCTACGCGGGGCTCCTGAAGTTCTTCGACGCCAGCTATCTTGACCCGAACTCGCCGAACGGGGTGCAGGCCCAGATGCTGGCCTCCGCGGCGACGAGTCCCATCAGCGGGCTCGTCACGTTCAGCGCGGAGCATGCGACCCTCTTCGGACTGTCGATCGCCTTCGGTGAGCTCATTGCCGGTCTGGGCATCGTCCTGGGGGTGTGGACGCGGGTCGCCGCGCTCGGCGGCCTCCTGCTCAGCCTGTCCTTCTTCCTGACGGTGAGCTGGGGCACCGACCCGTACTTCTTCGGTCCCGACATCGTGTTCCTGTTCGCCTTCACGCCGCTCGTCATCGGCGGGGATGGCGGCGTCCTGTCGTTTGCGGCCGTCATCGCACGCGCGACGCGACGCCGGATGCGCCTCGCCGTGCCGGCTCCCGCCTTCGAATCGCAGGAGATCGTGGCGGACGTGCATCGCCGGACCGTCCTGCGCACGGGGGCGACCGTTGCGGTGATCGGGGCTGGGGCCCTTGCCGTTGGTGCAATCGGACGGACGGTTGCTGGCAACACCCCGACGGCGAGCGCGCCTGCAGCAGGAGTCCCGGCAGCGACAGCCGCGGCTGCTTCGGGATCCGCGACGCCGGGGGGCGTGAAGATCGCAGATGCCGCATCG
>WLND01000098.1 GCA_009726075.1 Actinomycetota bacterium | reverse complement strand
TTCGCCGACCTGTTCGATAGTGACGGCGCCGCGATTGCCATGCACCCGGCAGAGCGCTACGTGCCCTTGGGCGACACCACCTTCGACGCAATCGTTGACGAGGCGCGCAACTGGGGCGTCACGGCGATCGGATACCGGGCCGCCGCGGCCTCGAAGGCGGGCGCTCTCGCCGGTGGCATCAGGGTCAACCCGCCGAAGGACGAGAGGGTCACGTTCGCTGCGGGCGACACCATCGCGGTCATCGTTTCGGGGTAGGGCAGTGGGGGGCCGAGCGCGCGGGCGCACCGGCCCCCTCATGGGTAGACTTCGCCGTTGTGTCCCTGATCGTTCAGAAATTTGGCGGATCCAGCCTCGCTGACGCGGCGAGTGTTAAGCGCGTCGCACGTCGCATTGTCGAGACCAAGCGAGCCGGTCACGACGTCGTCGTGGTCGTGTCGGCCATGGGCGACACCACCGATGAGCTCCTCGACCTCGCCGAGCAGGTCTCGCCCCAGCCGCCGGCCCGCGAGCTCGACATGCTGCTCACCTCGGGCGAGCGCATCTCGATGGCCCTGCTGGCCATGGCGATCTCCGATCTCGGGGCCGATGCCCGTTCGTACACCGGGTCGCAGGCCGGGTTGATCACCGACTCGGCCCACGGTGCCGCCCGCATCATCGACGTCACCCCGGGCCGGATCTCTGAGGCGCTGGCCGAGGGGGCAATCCCGATCGTCGCGGGGTTCCAGGGCGTGGCCCAGGACACCAAGGACATCACCACCCTCGGGCGCGGGGGTTCCGACACGACCGCCGTCGCGCTCGCCGCGGCGCTCAGCGCATCGGTCTGCGAGATCTACACCGACGTCGATGGCGTGTTCAGCGCCGATCCCCGTGTCGTCCCCGCCGCGCGCAAGGTTCCGTTCATCACCTACGAGGAGATGCTCGAGCTTGCCGCCGTCGGCGCGAAGGTGCTGCACCTTCGTTGCGTCGAATACGCCCGCCGGTGCGACATGCCCATCCACGTCCGCTCATCGTTCTCGCAGCATGAGGGCACGTTCGTGCTCTCCCCAGCCGCCATCGAAACCGCTATCGCCGAAGGAAGAGCCATGGAACAGCCGATCATCTCCGGTGTCGCCGCCGACGTGAACGACGCGAAGATCACGGTTGTCGGAGTGCCGGACGAGCCGGGTCGCGCCGCCGCCATCTTCCGGGCACTGGCCGACGCCGGCATCAATGTCGACATGATCGTCCAGAACGTGTCTGTCGCCTCGACTGGACGCACCGATGTCACGTTCACCTGCCCCCAAGGGTCAGCGGCCGTAGCGACCACGGCCCTTGAAACCCAAGGCACCGCAATTGGTTTTGAGTCGCTGCTCGTCGACGATCAGATCGCCAAGGTCTCACTCGTCGGCGCGGGCATGCGCTCGCACCCTGGCGTCTCCGCCACTTTCTTTGCGGCCCTTGCCGAGGCGAGCATCAACGTCGAGATGATCTCGACCTCCGAGATTCGCATCTCGGTCGTCACGCGCGTCGACGACGCCAAGCGTGCCGTGCAGGCGCTCCACACTGCGTTTGGCCTCGACGCCGATGGCGAGGCAGTTGTCTATGGAGGGACGGGCCGATGAGCCGGTTGCCAGTTGTCGCAGTGGTCGGAGCCACAGGGCAGGTGGGGGCGGTGATGCGCCGGCTCCTCGACGAGCGCGATTTCCCGATGGCGCAGGTGCGCTTCATGGCCTCGGCGAGGTCTGCGGGCACGACCCTTCCGTGGAAGGGCGGTGAGATCACCGTTGAGGACGCCGCAACGGCCGACCTGACCGGCATTGACATCGCGCTGTTCTCGGCTGGCGGGGCATCATCGAAGGAGCTCGCGCCCAAGTACGCGGCGGCAGGCGCCATCGTCATCGACAACTCGTCCGCGTGGCGCATGGATCCCGATGTGCCGCTCGTGGTGAGCGAGGTGAATCCGCAGGCCATCGGTGAGGCGCGCAAGGGCATCATCGCGAACCCGAACTGCACGACCATGGCAGCAATGCCCGTATTGCGCCCCCTGAGCGACGAGGCGGGCCTGACCCGGCTCATCGTGAGTTCGTACCAGGCGGTGTCCGGCAGCGGGCTCGCGGGCGTCAAGGAGCTTGAGGACCAGGTGCGAGCCGCGGTCACCCAGGACATCGCGGCCCTGACCCACGACGGGGCTGCGGTCGAGCTGCCCGAGCCGGTCAAGTACGTGCGTCCCATCGCCTTCAACGTGGTGCCGCTGGCCGGCAGCATCGTCGCTGATGGATCCCTTGAGACCGACGAGGAGCAGAAGCTCCGCAACGAGAGCCGCAAGATCCTCGGGCTGCCAGACCTGCTGGTGTCGGGCACGTGCGTGCGCGTGCCGGTGTTCGCCGGGCACTCCCTGTCGATCAACGCCGAGTTCGCGCGTCCGATTTCCGCGGAGCGAGCCATCGAGCTCCTCGCGACGGCACCGGGGGTCGAGCTCTCCGAGGTCCCGACTCCGCTTCAGGCAGCCGGGGCGGATGCCTCGTTCGTGGGTCGCGTTCGCCAGGATGCCTCGGTTCCGGACGGACGGGGCCTGGCGCTGTTCATCAGCAACGACAACCTGCGCAAGGGTGCCGCGCTGAACGCGGTGCAGATCGCCGAGCTGGTCGCGGTCAACCTCGCCTAATCCGCAGTAGTTCTGCTGCGCGGACTCGCGCGAGTGTCGGCTGTTTACAGGGTCGGGGGTGCGTAGCCGAAGGCCGCGTAGTCGTCGGCGTAGGTGCGCGCGACCAGGGCCAGGAGATCCGGGGTGTAGAGCTCGCCCACCCGGGCGCCGGCCTTTGTGGAGTTCCGGCAGTAGAACTGGTCCTGCAGGTCGGCGACGCCCGTGAGCTCAGCGACCCGGCCCCACGATGCATCGAGCTGCTCGAGGTGGATGACCGCGTCGTAGTCGACGATGCCGTACCCGATCTGATCTGCCTGTCGGCGCCAGTGCGGGTCTTGATCGCGGGATGCCTGCCGGGAGACCACCGTGGCGAATTCGGCGAAACTGATGTCCTGGGGGCGCTCTCGGGGGGTGCCCTGCTCCGCGAGTGCCGTGAGGATCGGCTCGCTCTGCTTCAGGCCCTGCTGGATCTTCTCCAGGTACCCCGACAGCAGGCGGGCAGCCGGCTCGCGAACGACCGTGAATCGCTTCCACTTTCGTCCGTGGAAGACCTCCTCGAGGAGGTCGGACGGCAGTTGGTAGGGCTTGATGAAGGGGGTGACCTTGGTGCGATCGTGCGGGTTCTCCTGGACGCGACCGACGGCGGCCGCACTGAGCCGAGCCGCCTCCATCCCGCCGAGGGTGGCCTTCATCGTGCCGCAGCCGGCCTTGGGAACCTCGACGTAGACGTAGCGGTTCACGAGCGAGATGTGGGTGTGCAGGTTCACTGATCGCCAGCCCATGGCCTTGACGTAGGCGCGGGTGGTCTTGCCGAGGTCGGCCGGTGCGGGCCGTCGATCGATGCTCACGGCATGATCCCCTCGCTGGTCGCTGGTCGCTGGTCGCTGGTCGCTGGTCGCTGGTCGCTGGTGCGCTCTGCGGTCGGGGGTCGGGGGCCGATTCATTATCGGCCCCCGACCAGGCGTCGGGGTGGCGGGATTCGAACCCACGGCCTCTTCGTCCCGAACGAAGCGCGCTACCAAGCTGCGCCACACCCCGAAGGACTAGCGGAGTCTAGCCGACCCCGCGCAGTGCCCGCGCCAGCAGGCGTCAGTCAGGCTCCCGTCGCCCAGGTTGCAAGGGTTCACCGGGCGACGAGCGTGAGCAGCGTCGCCTCGGGCGGGCAGGCGAATCTGAAGGGCGCGTAGGGCGAGGTGCCCAGGCCGGCCGACACATGGAGCGCGGCCGTGCTGCGGCCCTCGGGGGTTCGATGGCTCGACAGGCCCCGAGACCGGGCTCGATCGATATCGCAGTTCGTGACCAGCGCGCCGATCCCGGGAATGCGCAGCTGGCCGCCGTGGGTGTGGCCGGCGAGGACGAGGTCAGCGCCATCGCCCACGAACCCGTCAAGGACGCGCAGGTATGGAGCGTGCGTGACGCCAAGGCGGAGGTCGGCGTCGGAGCGAAACTCACCGGCGACGTCCTGGTAGCGGTCGCGGCTGATGTGGGGATCATCGACACCGCGCAGGTCGATTGACCGCCCGGCCGCGGTCATGTGGCCGCGTGCGTTGCACAGGTGGGTCCAGCCGCCATCGCCGAGGCCGGCAACGAGATCGGCCCAGGGCAGCATGGGCCGCTTCGGCTCGAGTTGCGATGGGCCCTGGAGGTAGCGCGCCGGATTGATCGGACGGGGGGCGAAGTAGTCGTTGCTGCCGAGGACGAAGGCGCCTGGCACGTCGAACAGCGGCTCGAGCGTATCGAGCACATGCGGCACGGCGTCCTGATGCGACATGAAGTCGCCGGTCGCGATCACGGCATCCGGCCGCAGCTCGCGGAGCGACCGAACCCACGCCTGCTTGCTCAGCTGACCGGGAACCAGGTGCAGGTCGGACAGGTGCAGGATCCGCAGCGGGGGCTGGCCCGGGGGAAGAACGGGCACGGTGGCCCGGCGCAGCGTGTAGTGCTGGGCCTCCCAGCGGGCGTAGGCCAGCCCGGCAAGGCCGGTGGCCGTGACGCCGAGGAGTGTCCGCGTGAGCATCGTCCGGGTGGGCATTCGCACGATCCGATGTTCCCATGCCTCGTCCGAAACCATCGTGCCGACCGGGCTGCGACAATGCCTGCATGAGCGACTTGAAGGCGCAACTGAAGCAAGACCTGACCACGGCCATGAAATCGCGCGACGAATTATCGGCGGCCACGCTGCGCATGGCCCTGACGGCGATTACCAATGAGGAGGTCTCGGGCAAGGAGGCCCGGGAGCTCAGCGACGACGATGTCATGACCGTGCTCGGGCGCGAGGCGAAGAAGCGTCGCGAGTCGGCGGAGGCATACGACGCCGCCGATCGGCCCGAGCTCGCCGAGCGTGAGCGCGCCGAGCTGGGCATCCTCGCGGCCTACCTGCCATCGGCGATGGACGAGGCCGAGCTCGCGCAGATCGTGGCCGCAGCTGTCGCCGAGGTGTCAGCGGGCGGGGCGACCGGCGGCGCTGCGATGGGTGCCGTCATGAAGCTGGTCAGCCCGCAGGTCAAGGGCCGTGCCGATGGCGGTCAGGTGGCCGCACTCGTGAAGTCAGCGCTCGGGATGTAGTCAGCCCGTCGCGGGGTCGGGAGTGGGTGCGGGCGCGGGCCCGGGGGCGGTGTCCGGGGGCGTGCCTGGCGCCACGTCTGGCGACTCGCCACTCGGTTCCGGCGAAGGGGCCTGACTGGGGCGGTCGTTGTTGTCGAACGTGAACTCGTCGGCGGGCTTCGGGGCCTGCGCCCCCGGCAGCAACGACGACATCGACGACACGCCCCGCGCCGGACGCAATCCCCAGGGGTTGTTCAGGACGAACTGGCTGGGCTCGGTGCCAACTGCGGCAGCCGTCATGGCCTGCTTCCAGATGGGCCCGGGCAGCGTGCTGCCGAATACCTGCGAGTAGTACTTGCCGTTGATCGTGATGTCCTTCATCGGGTGAGCGAAGCCGCCGCGCGGATCGCCAACCCACGCGGCCGCCGCGATGTCGGGCGTGAAGCCGGCGAACCATACGGCAGCCGATTCGTTGGTCGTGCCCGTCTTGCCGGCGGCGGGGCGGTCGGCCAGCGACATGGCCATGCCGGTGCGCCCGCTGATGGGCCCGTCGACGACACCGGTGAGGAGCGCGGCGACGCCGTCCGCGACATCGGGGGTGACCGTCTGGCGGCAGTCGGTGCCGGGCACGGGCAGCGAGCGGTTATCGCGATCGCGGATCTCCAGGATTGATCGGGGGGTGCAGTACAGGCCGTGCGCCGAGAAGGTGGCGTAGGCGTTCGCCATCGCGAGGGGGGTGACCTCCATCGTGCCGAGGGTGAATGACGGAACCCGCAGGAGCGGCTCACCGCTGCCGAGGAAGACGCCCATCGACTCTGCGATCTCGGCCGGCCGGCATAGGCCGGTGCGCTCTTCGAGGGCCATGAAGTAGGTGTTGATCGAGAAGGCCGTCGCGCGAGCCATGTCGAAGGTCCCCTGCCCGGTCGAGTTGCGGACGGTCACGGGGCCGAAGGGCGCGCCGGTCTCGCAGTTCACGAATCCCTCGAAGGTATTGGGGCTCGGCGAGGCGATGTACTCCGTGGGCGCGATGCCTGCCTCGAGGGCGGCGGCGAGGGTGAACACCTTGAAGGTCGACCCGGCCTGCATGCCGATCGTGCCGCCATGGGCTCGGTCGGTGTTGTAGTTGTAGGTCGTCTTGCCCCGCCCCGACGTGCCCCATTCACGGTTCTGGGTCATCGCCAGGATGTTGCCGGTACCCGGCTCGATCATCGTGATGGCCGCGGCCCGCCGGCTCTCGTCGGTCACGGGGATGTAGTCGGTGACGGCCGTGAAGGAGCCGCGCTGGGCCTTTGGGTTCAGGGTTGTGCGGACGGTGTATCCGCCGCGCCGCAGGAACGCCTCGCGTGCCTCGGGGGAGTCGCCGAAGGCCGGGTCGGTTCGGATGGTCTGGAGGACGTAGTCGCAGAAGAAGGGTGCGTACGACGTGGTGCACCCGTTCGGGACGATG
>WLND01000097.1 GCA_009726075.1 Actinomycetota bacterium | reverse complement strand
GTCATGATCGTCGATTCGATGTGGATGATGATCGTGGCGGCCGAGTGGTTCAGCAGCGAAGAACGCAAGAGCCGGCGCGTCGATGCCGAAATCGCAGCCGAGGCGAGCAGCTAAGGGCTGCAACTCGCGGGCGGCGTGGCTGAGGTCCCGAACGCCCTGGAGCTACGACCGGTCGCTCGAAAAGCGGACCGCCGTGTCGCCGATCACCGCGTCGGGCCACACCCGTGCGCCCGCGAGGAGTTCATTGCCTGCGCCGATCACGGCACCGTCGCCGATGACGGCTCCGTCGATCACGCACCCGCTGCCGATGCGCGAACCGACGCCGATGATGCTGTTCGTGATCCGGGCGCCCGCACCGATGACCGCACCATCGAAGACGACCGCTCCGTCGATCACGCAATCGTCGCCGACGTCGACATTCGACCCAATCGTCGTGCCCCCGTCGAGGTGGGCTCGCGCCCCGATGACCGACCCGGGGAGGACCAGGGATGATCCGATGGCTGCAACGGCCGGGCTCGGCGCCAGGCCCATGACCAGGTCGCACGACCCCCGCACGAACGACAGCGGCGTGCCCAGGTCGAGCCAGTACCCGCGGTCGACCACGCCGCTCACGAGGGCGCCTGCTTCGAGCAGGCCGGGGAAGGTCTCGCGCTCGACCGAGACCGGCCGGCCGGTGGGGATCGCGTCGATGATGCTGCGCTTGAACACGTAGCAGCCGGCATTGATCTGGTCGGTAACGATCTCCTCCGGAGTCTGCGGCTTCTCCAAGAACTGGGTGACGCGACCGAGCTCATCGGTCGGCACCAGCCCGTAGGCGCGCGGATCCTCGACGGGGGTCAAGTAGAGCGACACGTCGCTCTCGGACGTCACGTGATGCCGGACGAGCCCGGCGATATCCAGGCCGGACAGGACGTCGCCGTTGAACACGAGGACTGGCTCATCCGGCCCGCTGGTCAGGTATGGCAGCGCGTGCCGGATGGCGCCGCCCGTGCCGAGCGGCTCGTCCTCCGTCGCGATGACGACCTCGATCCCAAGATCGTTGCCGTCGATGAACTCGCGGAACACCTCGGCTCGGTAGCTCGTGCCGAGCACGATGCGGGTGACCCCGGCATCGCGCGCCCGGGTGATCTGGTGCACCGTGAACGGCACACCTGCCACCGGGAGCATCGGCTTGGGCGTGTTGATGGTCAAGGGGCGAAGGCGAGTGCCCTGGCCTCCTACGAGGAGCACGGCTTCGGTCACCCCGAAAGACTGCCATACGCCGGGCCGATAGCGTGGGCTGGTGAGCAGTGCGGTGTGGCGAGCCCTGGAGGCGCGCACTCGAGCCAGACCCGCCGACCCGGTCGTCACCTTTGTCAGTGCCTCGGGTGAGCGCACTGAACTGTCGGCCAAGACCCTGGCGAACAATGCGGCCAAGGCGGCCAACGCGCTTCGCGACGAGGCAATGCTCGATCCGGGCGCACGCATCGCCATGCGGATTCCGTGGCACTGGCAGCGATCGGTCTGGGCACTGGCCGCCTGGCTCGTCGATGCGACCATCGTCACGTCCGGGCCAACCCACGACTGCGACCTTGTCCTTGCCGGGCCCGTCGAGGCTGCGGCGCTCAGTGCCGGGACGCCCGGTGCCACTGGCCCATCGGAGATCTGGGTGGTGTCGCTCCACCCCTTCGGGCTGCCGAATGTCTCTGTGCCGGATGGCACGCTCGATGCGGCAACCATCGCCCGCATTCAGCCGGACGCCTTCAGTCCGGATCCGTCTGCGCCCGAAGCGCCGGGCCTGGCGGGCGAGGGCGGCGGTTCGGCACTGCTCGAGCGCGCGGCTGCCCTCGGGTTGGCGCTGTCGCTGTCGACCGGCGAGCGGTTTCTCGTCGCCGGCGAGCCGGATGATCCCCTGGCCGCATGGCTGCTCCCGACGCTGGTGCCGCTCGCCTGCGACACTTCGATCGTCCTGTCACCGGGCGACGCCGACGTGGAGGCCGTAGCACGCCAGGAATCCGCCCGAATCCTGTAAGCCGCCCAGCTCCATCCCAAGCGCCCCGCCGACTCCCCCGGTCATTTGCGCCGGATAGTGGCTGAACTGACCAGTTGTCTCCGCCGGTCGTTTGAGCCGGTTTGTGGGCAGGATGCAGGAACCGAGGGCGTTCAGGTGCGTCTTCCTTCAGCTCGCCCAGATTCCGGGCCAGATGCAGGAGGGGTCGGGATTAGTGTTTTTTCTTCTTGGGACGAATGTGGATGGTCTTCTCGGTGCTCGTGCCGATGGCCACCCCGTCCCGGTAGACAACGACCCGGTACGCATATTGAGCACCGGCCGGCACGGCCTTCTTGATGATGAAGGTGAACCGGCCCCCCTTCGTCGTCCGCGTCTTCGCCTTCACGGTCCAGACACCATCGACGAGCATCTGACGCTCGACCACGAGGCCCTTCGCCTTCGGGCGCACCCGTCCGGTGAACGTGAGCGATGCACCGACCCTCGGGCGCAGGGTCGGGCCGACGCGCATAGTGATCTTGGCGGACGTCGCGACCGGTGCGGCTGCCGCGTCGCCCGGGTCAGCAGACGTTGCCCCGGGGCTCGGCGTGGCGCCTGCAGCAGACCCGGCGCCTGAGGATCCGTCAATAGCCGTCACATAGGTCGACTTCAACCCGAATGCCGAGCGGAAGGCGCTGGCGGTCAGCGATTTCTGGGTGCCGTCCTGCATGGTGGCGGTGACCGTCTTGGCTGCCCCGGACGAGAGCCGCTCGGTGACGTCGAGTTTCCAGACCCCGGAAACGCCGAACCCCTTTGCTGCGTCGGCCTGCGACAGCGCGACGGTCCAGGCCCTGTTCGTGTTCTCCGGCGTCAGCGCCCAGTGGTCGTCGACGCTCACCGCATACGGGAGGTCGCCGCCCCAGACGTCCTTGACCGACGTGGTCGCGCCCCCGGTCGACGAAGTGTAGAAGGCCTTGATCGGCTTGCCGTCGTACAGGACTGTCAGCCCGGTCGTGTCAGACGCGAGCGTGGCATTGACCGCTGCCGTCCATCGCTCGCCCTTCGCGCTGCTCTGCTTGGTCCAGCCGACGAACGTCTGATCCGAGAACGGCCCTCCACCGTCGTCGAGGTCGCAGGAGCACTGCTTGCGCGGGCCGTCCGCGATCTTGGAGAGCGCGTAGGAGCGTGCAGCGATCACCTGCGCCTGCATCGCTGCCTCGGGCCATGAGTTCGACACCTCGGAGATGCCATAGAGGTATTCGTCATGCACGCGAACGGAGTTCACGACATTGAGCC
Source organism: Actinomycetota bacterium (assembly GCA_009726075.1). Taxonomy (GTDB): domain Bacteria; phylum Actinomycetota; class Actinomycetes; order S36-B12; family S36-B12; genus WLND01. The sequence goes on along the minus strand of WLND01000097.1, from coordinate 3,369 downwards.
GGACGCCGGACGACGTGTTCACGGCGGCCACGTCAACGGATCCGTAGCGGTACCGGTGGCCGGACGAGCTGAAGATGCCACCGGGGCCGATGACATTGAGCAGCGTTGCCCCGCCCGCAGCACTGCCGGGTCCACGGGTTCCGGCCCATCGGACCGTGACGTTCGGCGAAGATCCCAGGTCGGTTGCCGAGCCCCCGCCGATCTTGCGCACGCCCACCGAGGCGCCGTTCACCGAGAAGGCGAACACGTCATCCGGGCCGCCGACCGTCGCGGTGCCGCCCACCGTGACCTCGACAGCGCCGCTGCCAGCGTCCAGCGCCTCGCCGCGCACCTGGGCCGACTGCACTTGGTACAGCAGGTTGACCCGCGCATCCATGTCGTCCTGGGCCGGCGACACCGTGGTGCCGGCGTAGTAGTGGGTGACGATCGTGGCGGCGTCGGAGCCCTCCTTCGCCATGCCGTAGGCGCCCCACTGCGACATGCCGATGCCGTGGCCGTAGCCGCTGCCGTTCACGGTGAACCCGGTCGGGGGGCCGCAGGGGTCGGCCGGTGCGCCGGGCGCCGTGGCTATCGAGCCGGTGCCCGTCCAGGGGTACGCGGAATCGCCGTTGCTCGAGCCGTTCAGGGTGAAGGTGTAGTTGCCCGGGGCGACCGGCTGGCCATTGGCGTCGAGCTTGTCCCAGGCGATGGAAAGCGGACCGCCGGTGTCCTGCTGTCCCGACAGCGTGCGAACGGCGGTGCCGCAGCGTGAGCTCACGGTGACGGTCCACGCGAGTGGCGCCGTGGTCGTCGCGTTGAGCACGAGTGGATCGGCGGATCCCCACGACGCTCCCCCGGCAACGGCCGGGTTGAACACCGTGACGCCCATCTTGGACGCGACCATGGAACGGATGGTCGGAATCTGGGTCTCGAGGAACTTCCCGGGGCAGGCGGTCTGGCCGATGTCGCGGTGCCCGCCGATGACGGACGCGGTCGCCTGCTGGCCCGGCTGATAGCGCGAGGTGCCGGCGCCGGAGTCGGAGGTCAGGACGGCGCTGCCATTGGGGTCGCGGTGGTTCAGGGACAGCTTCCATGCCATCAGCTGGGCCACTGACTCGTCGATGGCGGCCATCTGGTCGGGCGCCGGGTTCGCTGACTGGAAGTTGCCGATCGCCGAGACCGCGAACGTGTCGATATTGAAGCCGGCCGTGTGGCCGCCGATGACAGCCCTGTCCATGCCGCCCGCTCGCCCCTCGTACAGGCGTCCGAACCGATCGACGAGGAAGTTGTAGGCCATATCCGAGTACCGCAGCCCCTTGACGTACCAGCCGTAGAGGTTGCGCACCTGCTGGGCTGCCTGCTCCGGCGTGTAGGTGTTGCTCGTGACGGTGTGGTGGAGGAACGCAGCCTTGATCGTGCCCGAGTACTTCGGCCCGGCCCGGCGCATCGACTCGTTGGCGCCCCACTCGGCCCGGGTGATGACGGTCGGCTGCGGGGAGCCGATGGTGGCTGCCTCCGCCGTGGCGATCGGCAGCGTGGCGGTGTCAGGCCCGAGCGGAATGTCGGCGTCCTCGCTGACGACCGGGTTGTCCATGAGCATCACCTGGGCGTCGGCCGGGGCCTGGCCGCCCGGGGTGTCGATGCGCACCTGCACGCCGTCGGCCGTGTCGGTGATGAGCGGCTCGGTCCCGAATCGGATGCCCTGGGCCTCGAGCGATCCCGGATCGGGGGCGTGGCCGGAGACCTGGAGGGGCGTCCAGTCGCTCCAGTCGCCGTCCTCGCGGACCCGGACCAGCACCCGGGTTGCCGGGTCCATCGGGCTGCCAGTGGTGACGCCGACAAGGCCGAAATCATCGGTTGACGTTTGCATGGTCGCGATCGCCGGACGAAGCGGGACGCTGACTGGGACGCTCGCCTGCTGGGCGGCGACCCCTGCTGTGTCGAATACCGCCGACGGCCCGCCGGCGTCCGGAAGTGGCGCGAGCCCGAGTTCCTCGACGTGGACGTCCGATGTCACCGAATCCCACGATGCCATCGAGACGGCACTCTGCGACACGGCCTCGGGATCGACGCCCACGAGGGGGATCGATTGCAGGCTGGGCGTCACGGGGGCTCGGGAGGCGAGCCGATCGTGCGCTCCGAGGCGAAGGTCTGCCACGGGGACGATGACCGACGCGGCCACGATCGAGACCGCCGTGACGAGCAGCGCCATGCGGCGGGTCGGGCCCGGGCGGCGGGCAGGCGGTCGTGCGGGCACGTCGTCGTCCTTCCGGGAAGTGGGCGCAAGCGTCGTGGTCGAATCGTGTCGGCCCCCCACGGTGCCACAGTTCCAGCCGGAATCCCAATTCCCACGCGTCACTTTTGTCACTTCCGATTCGGGAACCAATGGGGACGCGCGCGCGTCCAACGAGTGAACGGTTCGATAACCTCGGTGCCCGGCTTACGATTACCGGACCACCCCCTCACGAATGGACCTCGCCGCGGATGACCCAGCCCACACACCGTCGGTGGCCGCGTGCACTCGCCGCCACCCTGGCGGCAGCGATCCTCGCCATCACCATCGTGGGCGCAGGCGTCAACACGGTCATGGGGCGGCTTCAGGGCAATATCACGGCGGTCGACGTCTCGGAGCAACTCGGCGGTGAGCCGGGTTCGAGCTCAGCGCCGATCGTCGTCGACGAGGAAACCGGCAACTACCAGCCCCTGACCGTCCTGCTCATGGGCAGCGACAGCCGCACCGGCAAGGACAACCGCGGGTACGGCAGCGCCTCGCAGTTCGGCGGAGCCCGATCAGACACCACGATCCTGCTGCACGTCACCGCAGACCGCCAGCATGCGGTCGCGGTGAGCATCCCCCGCGACACCCTCATCACCCTGCCGCAGTGCAAGCGCGACGGGAAGTCGGTGGGCGGCTACGAGGCCAAGTTCAATGCCGCATTCGACCTCGCCGGACCCGGCTGCACGATCAAGGCCGTCGAGGAAATGAGCGGCTTGAACATCGACAACTTCATGATGGTCGACTTCGGCGGATTCAAGCGCATCGTCGATGCCATCGGCGGCGTCGAGATCTGCCTCAGCGCCGACGTCAACGACTCCAAGAGCGGCCTCGAGCTGAGCAAGGGCAAGCACGTCGTCCAGGGTGAGGAGGCCCTGGCCTTCGTCCGGGCCCGCAAGACCCTCGGCGATGGCTCGGACACCTCGCGAATTCGCCGCCAGCAGGCCTTCATCTCCTCGCTGACCCGAAAGGTGCTCTCAAGCGGCACGCTGCTGAACCCGGCGACGCTCGTCAGCCTCCTTGACGCTGCCACCGCCTCCCTCACCGCAGACCCCCAGCTCGCAGACATCAACAACCTGCGCGAGCTTGCCCTGAGCATGAAGGACCTCCGGCCC
>WLND01000096.1 GCA_009726075.1 Actinomycetota bacterium | reverse complement strand
GACCGAGGAGGACCTCTTCTTCCTGCCCACGCACACGGCGATCAGCCGCGTCGTGCTTGACGACGAGATCCGGGTCATCCGGAGCATCAATGAGCACCAGCACCTCGGCGAGGACCTGCTCAGCTACTGACAGCCCCGCTGCGACGTGCGGCGATCTGCTCCCGGAACATCGGTCAACGGAAGGAATCCTCGAGTGACTGACACAGTGCCCGAGTACCGGGCGCCCCACTATCAGGCCGCCGAGATCTTCGATGCGGTCGATCGCGAGAGCGCCCTTGACGTGATGGCCCGCCTCGTCGAGCACCGCAGGCACGGCACGACCGACATGATGCCGGAGCAACGGCGCGAGCCGATCGCGAAGTACCTCGACGAGGGGCTCTGGCACCGCGAGATCGCCGAGATCTTCCACCGGATTCCGCTGCCCGTCGCGACGTCCGCCGAATTGCCCAACATCGGCGACTTCAAGGCCATGCGAGTCGTAGGCCGCGAGATCGTCCTCGTCCGAGGCAAGGACGGACGCCTCAATGCGATGCTCAACGTCTGCCGCCACCGGTCGATGAAACTCGTGCCCGAGGGGTGCGGGTCGGCCCGGAGGTTCACGTGCCCATACCACTCATGGACCTATGACACCGACGGCACGCTCACCGGGGTGCCGGGGGAGGACACCTTCGGGCCCGTCGACCGAGACGAGAGCAGCCTCGTAGGTCTCGCCTGCGAGGAGCGGGCCGGCATCATCTTCGTCTGCCTCACGGCGGGCCTGGAGATGGACATCGATGGTTGGCTCGGCGATGCGCTGCCCCTCCTCGAGCAACTGGGGCTCGACCGCACGCACCACTTCTCCACCCGCGAGCTCGCCGGCCCCAACTGGAAGGTGACCGTCGACGGCTACCTGGAGGGGTACCACTTCTCGTCGCTGCACCCGAACACGGTCGCGCTGACGAACTACACGAACATGGCGGCCTTCGACGCGTTCGGCCCGCACATGCGCAACGTGTTCGCGCTCAAGGAGATCGACCGATTCCTTGAGATGCCGCGCGAGCAGTGGCAGCCGGCCGATGCCCTTGGCCTCGTCTACTGGATCTTCCCCGGCATGGCGATCGCCGGAGGGTGGCGCGAGCGGGCCGTCGTGTCACTCATGCTGCCGGGCGACACCTGGGCAGAGTCGATGACGCGCCAGACCGTCCTGCTGCGCAAGGCTCCCCAGACGCCGGAGGAGATACTCGAGGCCGAGCGCACCGCAGACTGGTTCTATGCCGCGTTCCGAGACGAGGACTACACCGCGCAGACCGAAGTCATGAACGGGTTGTCATCGCTGGCCGATAAGGACATGCTCATCGGACGCAACGAGCCCGGTGTCCAGCACGTGCACGAGACCATCGACAGGCTCCTGCGAGGCGAGTCGGTGCACAGCCCCCGCACCTGAGGTTCGTGGACTTCCTGACATTTGGGAGACCAGATGGCACAATGACGTCACGCTGCGGGCTTCATCGCCCGCCACCACCACGCCCCAAAGCAGTGACCATCACGACCGGTGATCGCGCTGCGCCCGAGAAGAGGAAGAGTGATGACCGAGAAGGCCTGGATCATTGACACCGAGCCGAGCAAGCGGTTCCCCGTCTTCACCCGGCTGAACGCCGCCGACGTCATGCCCGAGCCGATCACTCCGCTCGCAGCGTCGATGTGCTGGAAGCCGATGGTTCTTCCGGGCTGGGCCTCGGGCTACGTGCAGGACGCCTGCTTCACCTCCGATGAGATGGTCGAGGAGTCGGCCGTTGCCGGTTTCCTCTACGGCTATCTGTACATCAACCAGAGTTCTGTCCGGGTTCTCGGCATCCGCAAGGGCATGACCTGGGAGCTCATTGACCAGATGTTCTTCAATTCCCCGGGTGCACCGACGCATGCGGCGTCCGAGAGCGATGCCAATGAGGCCCTGTCGGCGGCAGCGCCCGCGCGCTCGGGCTGGGTGCTCACGACGACGAACTTCCCGGAGGTGGAGGAGGACGAAATCCTCGCCGACCGCATCCGCAATGAGCGCCCGAACCTCAAGGGGCTGTCGAACCGCGCGCTGATCGCCCGCGCCCGTTCGGTCATGCCGTACGAGCGCCTCGCGTGGCGCTCGGAGCAGATGGGCTCCTCCAATGCGGCGCTCGGCCCGGCCGTCGCCGGCATGATGCTCGGCGAGAAGGCCCACCTCCTCGTCACGATCCTCGGCCACGCCGGCGAGGTCGAGTCGGCAGCACCGACCTATGCGGTGTGGGCGCTGTCGCGCACCCTGCGCGCCGATGCGAAGGCGACGGCGATCTTCGACCAGGGCCTCGCAGCCGCCGAGGCGGCGTACCGGACCGAGCACGGCCAGTTCTGGTCGGAGTTCGGCGCGTTCATCTCCGAGTTCGGCTTCCGCGGCCCGAGCGAATGGGATCTGGGCACCGATTCCTGGGAGTCCAAGCCGTCGCTGGCACTGGCACTCGTTGATCGCATGCGCCAGCTGGGCGATGAGGATTCACCCCATGCCAAGCAGGCGGCCCACGCCGGCGCGACCGACCGGGCCATGGCCGAGGCGACCGAGGGCATGGACGCGGCCACGGAGGCTGCCTTCCGCGGGGCCATCGCATCGGCTCGCCGGTTCGCAGGCTGGCGCGAGAGCGGCAAGTCGTCGTGCACCAAGATCATGAACGAGGCGCGCATCGCCCTGCTCGAGCTCGGCTTCCGGCTCGAGGCCGATGGCGTGCTCGACCACGCGAGGCAGATCTTCATCGCGCTCGACGATGAGCTCGACGCGCTGGCCCTCGGCGGCACTCCGACGCTCCAGGCGGCCATCCGGGAGCGCGAGCTTGCCTGGAAGGAACTCTGGAACCTCGAGGTGCCGATGTTCATCGACACCACCCTGGGCATCCCGCCGATCTCCTCCCTGCCGCGCAAGGGCGATTCACAGGTGGAGCGCGCATCCGTCGGCACCCGGCTTACCGGTGCTGCAGCATCGCAGGGCATTGTCGAGGGCACGGTCAGGGTCGTGCTCGGCACCGACCAGATCTCCGACTTCCAGCCGGGGGAGGTCCTCGTTGCCCCGCAGACCGACCCGTCGTGGACCCCGCTGTTCATGGTGGCGAGCGCGGTCGTCGTGAACACCGGCTCGATGGGGTCGCACGCGATGATCGTGGCCCGTGAGCTCGGCATTCCGTGCGTTGGCGGTATCCCGGGTGCGACGCAGATCCTCCGTACCGGCGACACCGTTCGGGTCGATGGAGCCACGGGCATCGTCGAGGTGCTCGGGATCGCCTGACGCTCATTCGTGGACCACGATCGCGTGCCACGGATTTCAGAGCTGGTTCGACGGGCCGGGTGCGCTGCACCCGGCCCGTCGTCATGTCACAGCAATTGCGCGAGTTCGAAGGCCTGCTTGGTGGCGTAGGTGACCCGGCGGGGTGCGTAGGCGTCGCCGAGCAGGTGCACGCGCGGGTGCAGCCCGAGCAATGCCCGGTAGAGGGTGTCGTTGCCGATGCCGCCGGTCATGAGTACCACTGAGTCGAAGCCATTGACGTCAAACTGACGGCCGCTGTAGGCATTGGCGAAACGAATGGCGTCGGGGGTGATCTCGATGGCGCGGGCCATCGTCATGAACTCCACGCCGTCGGCGTCGAGGCGGGCGTACATCGCACCGACCGAGTACTTGCCGACCAGTGTTGCCGGCCCCGGCGTGCGGTAGGCGAGGGTGACGCGGTGCCCGAGTCCGGCGAGGTGATCGGCGACCGTCAGCGGTGCGGGGCCGTCGTCCTCGACGACGATCATGACCCGATGGCCGATCGCCGCCGTGCCGAGCACGGCAGCGTCGCCGCCGACCACATGCGGGTGGTACTCGCCCGGGATCCCGGGTCGCCGGGCGCGTGCGCCCGTCGCGAAGGCGATCACGTCGGCATCAGCGTCGAGGAGCGCCTGCACCTGGGCCCGACGGGTAAGGAAGGTGGCGACTCCGAGGCGCTGGAGCCGGTTGGACTGCCAGTCGATCCAGTCCTGATAGGGCGCATTGCACCGGGCCTGGGCTGCGACCGCGAATCGGCCGCCGAGGTGGTCGCTGGCCTCCCACAGGGTGACCTTGTGGCCGCGCTCTGCCGCCGACGCCGCGAGTTCGAGGCCCGCGGGCCCTCCGCCGACGACGAGCAGCGAGACCGGGGCCGTGGTTGTGGCGACCGGGGGCTTCGATTCGCGCCCGGCATGCGGGTTGATGCCGCATCCGAACGCCAGACCCTCGAGGGTGTAGCGGTGGATGCAGTCGTTCAGCGAGATGCACGGACGCACGTCCGAGGCATGTCCGGCAAGGGTCGTCGTGAGCCACCTGGTGTCGGCGATGAGGGCTCGCACCATGCCCACCATGTCAGCCTCGCCGCGTGCGATGACCCCTTCGGCAGTCGAGGCATGCACGACTCTGCCGACGTAGAGCACCGGCAGCGCGGTCTCAGCCTTGGCCTCGCCGCACATCTTCGACCAGGCAGCCTCCGGGTAGGCCCCGTGCTGCAGATACGACACGGGTCCCCAGTTGCCGCCGACGTCGAGGTTGAAGTAGTCGACCGTGCCGTCTGCCTCGAAGGCCTTCATGACGCGGATGCACTCGTCGAGCCCGTAGCCACCGTCCATGTACTGGTCCATGGCCAGGCGGAGCCCGACCGTGATCGGGCGCCCCACCCGGGCGCGAATGCCCTCGACCACCTCCCGAACGAACCGAAGGCGGTTGTCGAACGAGCCTCCGTAGGCATCGGTGCGGTGGTTGGTCAGGGGCGACAGGAACCACTCGAGCAGGTCGTCGTGGTTGGCGTGCAATTCGATGGAGTCGACGCCGGCTCGCGCCGCGGTGAGGGCCGACTCGATGTACTCGTTGACGACCCAGGCGATCTCCTGGCCGTTGAGGACGTGGACGCCGCGGTGGTCGAGATATCCGGAGAAGGTCGAGGACGGGGCAGTCGGCATGCCGCCCTGCTGCACGAGCTGGGTGCCGAGGAATCCGCCCCTGCTGTGCACGCGGTCCGCGAAGTCGGTCATCCGCTCGAGGTACCTGGGGTGATGGAAGATTCCGGCTTCCTTGCCGAGGGCTCCGACGCCGGTCGCCTCGAAGCCGGGAATCGACACATGCTGGACGAACCCGGGCGGGCCGCCGATCCACTGGAATCCGTCATCGACGCGGGCCAGCCAGTAATTGCAGAGGTCTTCGAACCGTGAGTCATCGCCGGTGAGCGACCCGGCACCGCCGCCGTGGGTCGGGACGAAGAGCCGATGGCGCAGTGACATCGTGCCGATCGCGATCGGCTCGAGGGCTCGGCGCAGGGGACCGGCGGCAGGGTCGGGGACGGTGGAGGCAGGAGACGGAATGTCGATGGCGGTCACGGTGCACTATCGCACCGCAACCGCCACCCTTTCAATAGTTCAACAAAAGTAACTCAGAAGTCCTTCGTCACTCGGATCCTTTGTTCACGTGAACTACGGAACGATGACTGCGCGGCCCTTCACGGTGCCGGCCTCGAGGTCGTGGTACGCCTGCAGGGCGTTCTCGAGCTGGTACTCGGTGTACGTGACCGTGATGTCGCCGCGGGCCGCAAGCGCGAGGACCTCGGCGAGCTCAGACCGGCTGCCCCAGTACATCGATCGCATGTTCATCTCGTAGGGGACCGTGTACAGGCCCATCGCGTAGGTGCCACCCGCACCGCCCACGATGGTCATGTCGCCGAGCTGGCGGCCGCTTGCGACCCCGAGGGCCATGGTGGCATCGACGCCGACGAAGTCGAGCACGACCTCGCAGCCGCGTCCCTGCGTCGCATCCTTGATCTGAGCCGCAGCGTCGTCAGCCGTGGTGAGCACCGTCGTCGTTGCGCCGCAGGCCTGCGCGAGGTCGAGCGCCTCCTGCCTGGTGTCGGCGGCGATGATGTTAGCCCCGGTGAGGGCGCGAAGGAACTGGACGGCCATGTGGCCAAGGCCGCCGACTCCCAGGACGAGAGCCGTTGTTCCGGGGGTGAGCTTCGGGAGGGAGAGCTTGACCGCGTGATAGGGGGTGAGTCCGGCATCGGTGAGGGGTGCGGCGGCCACCGGGTCGAGTCCGCCGGGGATCTTCACCAGGTGCCGTGCGTCGTGCACGAGCATGAACTGGGCCATTCCTCCATCGAGACCGAGACCGCCGCCGAACGCACCGTTTCCGGCCGCCGACAGCTGGTCGGTGCAGTACTGGTCGATGCCCGACATGCACCGGCTGCATGTGCCGCAGCCCCACGGCCCGTGCACGGCTACGGGCTCGCCAACGCTCCATCCGTCGACCCCGGCGCCGATCTCGTGGACCCAGCCGGCGTTCTCGTGGCCGAGGGTGAAGGGCGGACCCCATGGGAACATGCCATCGGACATCATGTGCATGATGTGGAGGTCTGAGTGGCAGGCCCCAGCGCCCGCGACCTTGATGACCACCTGGCCCGGACCGGCTGATGGGATGTCGACATCGACAACCTGGGCTTCGCTCTGCCAGGCGAGGAGCTGCACTGCACGCATGTCGTGGCCTTTCATCGGGTGATCGACGGGCCGCACGATGAGCGGCCCAAGGTGGGGGAGAGGGTGCTGCGGATAGTAGACCGATTGAACCCCAGCGGGGGCTGAATATTGCAGGAACCCCGAATATTGGATGCCGATTCGTGGCTTTC
>WLND01000095.1 GCA_009726075.1 Actinomycetota bacterium | reverse complement strand
TTGAGGCCCTTGCAGCCCTTGGCCAGGTCCTCCGGAGAAGCCATCATTGCCGCAGGATCGGCGGACATGCTGGACCAGAGTTCCTCCGGGACGCCGGTGGGCCGGGGCGGGTTCCACTCGGTGCCGACGCCGGGCCCCGTGCTCGCGGCGACGGCGGGCTCGGCCGCTGACGATGAGGCGGCCGAGGCTGCGGCTGCAGAGGGTGCGGCGGCGGTTGAGCCCCCGCCGCAACCGGCGAGAAGGAGAGCGCCGGAGATTGCGAGTGAGCCAATGATGGCCACTGTTCTGGGTCGTGAGTGCATGGACGTCCTTCCAGGATGTCGGCGATCGCGACTGCGCCCGCCGAGGGCACGGTCACACACCTGGGTGGACGATCGCAACGACCGTGGGCCGGCTCAGGGGGCCGGCCGCCGAAACTAGGGGGCTAACCCCCCGGACTCCCGCGCTGGCCTCGATCCGCTGCGGCTCAGATGTCCGGCCCTGAATCGATGGGTGATCGCGGCGACGCACTGCGGATCAGAAGCGCCGCTCCGGTCGAACCAGGAAGGTACTGTCCGTGCCGTTGAACTCCAACAGTTGGTGGGGGTGAACCTGCCGACGACCGCGCGCTGCGGGCCATGGCGTTCTCGGATCGAACGCTGAAGGTCCATTCTGACCGCGGGTACATTTCTGCTCGGTGCAGGACCGGTGAGAATCCGCCACGGTCCAAGCCGACGATGCTCGTTGTGGAGAGCCACACACAAGGCACTCACGCGGCACCGACTCGTGTACCGTCCGAAGCACGCAGCCGCCCGAGGGGACACCACGATGACCGAGCACGCCGACACCCACGGCGCCGAGGATGACCCGCGCAACGAGTCCATTCTCATCTGGGTCAACGGCCGACTTCTGCCCCGGGCCGAGGCCACCGTCAGCGTCTACGACTCGGGATTCATGATGGGCGACGGCGTCTGGGAGGGACTGCGCCTGCACGACGGCACGTGGGCCTTTCTCGACGAGCACCTCGACCGGCTGTTCGAGGCGGCCAAGGCGATCGACCTCAGGATGGTGCTCGACCGCCGGGGAGTCACTGACGCGCTGGTCGAGACTCAGCGGGCCAACGACATGCACACGGCAGTCCATGCGCGCCTCATGGTGACGCGGGGGGTGAAGGTGCGGCCCTTCCAGCACCCTCGGCTGAGCAGGTCCGGGCCCACGATGGTGATCATCATGGAGCACTCCGAGCCGTCGGTTTCGAGGCCGATCCGGCTTGCCACCGTGCCGCATCTGCGCGGCCTCCCGATGACCCAGGACCCCAAGCTCAACAGCCACTCGAAGCTCAACTGCATCCTCGCTTGCATCGCCGCAGACAAGGCCGGTGCCGACGAGGCGCTCATGCTCGATGTGCATGGCTTCGTGAACACCACCAACTCGTGCAACCTCTTTATCGTCAGGCGGGACGAGGTATGGACGAGCACCGGCGACTACTGCATGAACGGCATCACTCGGCAGAAGGTGATCGACCTGTGCCGCGCGAATGGCATTCCCGTCCACGAGCGCAACTTCAGCCTCGTCGACACCTACTCCGCCGACGAGGTCTTCCTCACCGGGACCTTCGGTGCCCAGACACCGGTCGGTTTGATCGACGGCCGGATCATCGGGACGGGCGAGATGGGCCCGGTAACCGCCCGGTTGCGCGCGCTCTACGTCGAGCTGGTCGCCTCATGCATCTAGCCGTGTGGTCGGGGCCGCGAAACCTGTCGACGGCGCTCATGTACTCGTTCGCAGCGCGCGGCGACTGCGCGGTGTGGGACGAGCCCTTTTATGCCGCCTACCTCGCCGCCACGGGGATCGACCACCCAATGCGGGACGAGGTCGTGGCGGCGGGGGAGTGCGACCCGCAGAAGGTCGCCCTCGCGTGCATCGGTCCGATACCAGGCGGCGCGCCGGTGTATTACGAGAAGCACATGACTCTGCACATGATCCCGGCGTTCGACCGCTCGTTCATGCGCGAGTGCGTCAATGTCTTCCTCATTCGGCACCCGGCCCGGGTCGTCGCCAGCTACTCGCGCCAGCGCGCGAGCGTGACCCTCGATGACATCGGCTTCACCCAGCAGGCCGACCTCTTCGACGAGGTGGCAGCGTTCAACGGGCACCCGCCCGTGGTCGTCGACAGCTCAGACATCCGAGCCGACCCGACCGGTGTGCTGACCAGGCTCTGCGCCGCGATTGGGATCGAGTACACCGAGCGAATGACCCGGTGGCCAGCGGGAGGCCATCCTTCCGACGGCGTATGGGCGCCCCACTGGTACGAGGCGGTGCACCGCAGCACGGGGTTCGAGAGCGCTGAAGGTCCGCTGCCGAACCTCACCGGAGCAGCCGCCGACCTAGCGGCCCTGGCCATGCCCTTCTACGAGCGACTGAGGGCTCACGCCATCGAAGGATTGCCAGGCATGCCGCGCGACTGAAGCGGCAGCGGGTCGTGTCTCGGGGTCCCTGACGAGAACTGGCGCGCAGACCGGATCCCCGGTGAACGGCGGAGCACGAGGTATCGCCCCGTTGTTCGGCGCGATGGCCGTCGGCGGGCCGCATGTCGAGGAAGTGACCCCGAGCGCCACCGCAAATCGTGCCCCCTCGCAGGCTCCTGGCCGGAACGATGAGGCCGTGGATCCGCGCCGAAAGCGGACTCACGCGCAGGCTCGCATTTCCTTGCCGCTCCGGTTCTGGGTAACATCAAAACGTCGGCTTCTTCCTGCGGCGAGTTCGGCAACGATTGGGATCGGACATGAGCCTCAGCGCCAGCGACGTCGTCGACGGCTTCCAATTCGCGATGCCATCCAAGGTCGAATGGAATGGGAAGGACTGGCTTCCGGCGACGTTCTCGGTCAAGCGAGTCAGCGTCGGGAACCTCGTGCACTTCTTCGACATGGCTTCCCGCGAGGTTTCGCTCGTGCAGACGATGAGCGAGTTCCTCAACGATTTCGAATCTGGACGCAAGATCTACGTCTGATCCGATCCTTCGGCGAAGGATCAGGGCGGCGGGCGAACGCGCGGCCCAACGAGCGGCCTGCCGGTCCCGCTTCCCCAAGGACCTTGGCGGACATGTCGTGATCGTTCCCTCATCGAGTGGACCGGCCTGTCCGGGAGCCACGATGTCAGGGGCTTGGTCAGGGGCGTTCCCACGCGTCTCGATGCCACATGCCGACTCGTTACCGCACTGCCAGGCGAGCCTGTGGCAGTGTGTGCTCCTTCGCGCCCTAACGGAAGGTGATCCCCGTGGAACTCAATCGCCGTCGACTCCTCGGCTTGTCCGGCTTAGCTGTCGCTGCTGCGGTCGTCCCCCTGAGTGCTGGTTGCTCGTTCATTCGCGACGACGATGGGCTGTCGGCGCTTGCTGCCGATTTCGACGGATCGATCCTGCTCCCGGGCGATCCTGGCTTCGCCCTGGCCGCCTGGCCGAACAATGCGAATTATGCCGACGTGATTCCCAAGGCCGTCGCCATCTGCGTGAGCATCGCCGATATCAGCCGGTGCATCACCTGGGTGCGAGACACGGGGTCTGTGTTCGCGGTCCGCTCAGGGGGGCACAACTACGCGGGGTTCTCGACGACGTCCGGGCTCCTCGTCGACGTCCGCTACATGAATGCGGTGACCTTCGACCCCGCCACTGGTCTCGTCCAGATCTCTGCTGGAGCGAATAACCAGGAGGTCGCGGAGTGCCTTCGTCCGCACGGCGTCTCGTACCCCGCAGGACGTTGCCCCACCGTCGGAATCGGAGGGCTGATCCTGGGCGGGGGATGGGGCTTTGCCGCGACGCGCCACGGGGCCACGTGCGATTCGCTCGTCGCCACCGACGTGGTGCTGGCCGATGCCTCGGTTGTCACCGCATCTCCGGACACGAACGCCGACCTGTTCTGGGGCGTGCGGGGTGCTGCTGGCGGGAATCTCGGCGTCAATGCCGGGTTCTCCCTCAAGACCTATGCGGCCCCCAACGTGACGGTCTTCAACCTCACGTGGCCGCCGGTCAAGCACGTGGAGCTCATGGACGCGCTCCAGACCCTGCAGATCGATCACCCCACTGACCTTTCGACCCGTTCGAAAATCGTCATGACGACCGCCACGGCGAAGCCTTCGCTCGAACAACTGTGCGTGACCACGACCGGGCTCTATTGGGGATCGAAGGCTGACTTCATCGAAATACTTCAGCCTGTGCTGGCCGTGGCCAACCCGGCGCCCGCAAGTGACCAGACCGGGGTGCCGCGAAGTGAGCGATCGGGTCCGGTACGAACTGAGGGCGACATCGTCGAACTGACCTACTGGGAGGGCCGGGATTACCTCGCGACCAATGACCCGCAGGGGCTCTACGTGTCGAAGAACAGCTTCCTCGGGGAGCGCATGAGCATCGAGGGGCTCAACGAGATGGTCTCCTGGATGAGACGCTGGCCGGGGGGCTCGGCTGCGCAGTTGAACATGGGGCTGTTCTTCGCCTTCGGCGGTGCGGTCCGAGATCTCCCCACCGATGCCATGGCGTACGTCCACCGGAATTCGAACTTCCTGTTCCAGATAGAGCCGGAATGGACCCCGAGGGACTCGCCCGCGACCGTGGCCGCCATGACCTCCTGGCTCGACGATTACTACGACGCGATGCAGCCCTACGTCCTGCCAGAGTCCTATCAGAATTTTCCGGACCGCACCCTGGCCGACTTCGGCAGTTCCTACTATGGCGCGAACTTGCCCCGACTCCAGTCAGTCAAGCGCGCGTACGACCCAGACAATGTCTTCTCGTTCGCCCAGAGCATCCCGCTCTAGTGGTTCATGCCCACACGCTTTGTGTTGCGGAAGACCACGCGCCCGCTGCGCATGCTGTCGCGCTTCCCTTCAATGACGCTGTCTTCGGAATGCCCGTCCGAAGAGAGGAATGCGGAAACGCGCGGCCATCAACCAAATGGCAGCGCGAAGCGCTGCGCCCGCTCGCCGGCGTTGGCGAACCCGATCGACGGAATGCTCTGGGGGGCGTTCAAGGACACTGGCCGATCGCCAATAACCGGCTAGTTGATGCTGATGGCTGGTTCCGCGAACTCGGCGACCGGTCGCACTCTCCGGCTTTGACGGATCACGACAGTGGACACCACCAAGGCCCCCATGGCTGCGGTTACGCATGCCAGTGCGAAGAGGCGCACCATGGCCTCAGCAGGCCGTTCGCTAAGGAGGGCGGCCGCGACGATCGGCACCAATACGTAGGGCGCCGAAGTCAAGGCGGTGAAGAGTCCGAAGTCACGTCCCAGTCGTTCGCGTTCGCGGCGCACGAGAAGGACCACGGTGAATTCCACGCCATTGGCCGCCCCAAACGCGATCCCGAACACTGATGCCGCGATCAGCACTGTCGTCGCCGTTGGCGCGGCGAGGAGGGCAGCCAGTGCCACCGAACACAGGGCGCAGGCCAGGATCCACAGTCGAATGGATACGGCTTTGCCATCCGTCAGCGCACCCGCTGTGACACTGGCCGCGGCTGCGAGGATTGCTGCGATGATCACCGCCAGTGAGCTCAGGTCTGAGATTTCGTCGGGTGAGACGGCGGTCACGTACTGAACGAACGTGACCAAGAATCCGTTTGTCGTCGAGGTTGAACATGCAAGGAGGAAGGAACCAACCAGGAAGGCCATCCAGAGGGAGGTTCTGCTTCGTTTCGAAGGCCACTGGGAGATGGCTTGGTCCTCGTTCGCCTCGGGAGATAGTCCGGACGGCGCCCCGGCGTGCATCAGCGGCGCTGCCACGAGGGCACCCACCAGTGCTGGAATCACGAAGGCCCACGTCAGCGAATCACCAAGCACTCGGACAGCAATTCCGCCGAAGAGCAACGCCATGATGGGTGCCGCGCCCACCAGCCCGGATGTCAGCCCCCTTCGATCGGGCGCCACCGTCCTACCTCCGTCGGCGAGTGCGGTGGTGATGATGATTGCCGAAGGAATCTGCACAGCCACCCACGCAGTGGCGAGCCATGCAGGCGACGGGGCGATAGCGAGCAGCACGCCACCAGCGGCGATCAAGGGAACCGCTATGCGCGCTTGCGACCTCCTCGTTGAGAACCGCCGTTGGGCGGTATCGCCCCAAGACCCGCTGACGATGAGAGCGAGAATCATGGTCAACCAGCCGAGAGCGAGGATCAGCGCATATGTGGCCGGCACGCCGGACGCGTTGAATTCCCGCAATCTCAAAGCGAGAGTGACCACGGCCGGAGCCATGATCGCCAGCCAACCACCCGTGACGCCCAAGACGACCTTGCCCTCGGGGGTGAGCAGTTGCACGGGTTACTCCTTCGCAGACGACCGACGAGGATCCCGGATGGGTCCATGCATATCTGCTTTCTCCCATTTTCACCATGACATAAACGGATATATCCTTGAGAGCCGGCGGCGCGACCGTCTGGTTCAGCACTCGCTCCACGATGGGATTCGCTTCGTGCGCTCGAGCCTCTCGTCAAGGGAATGACCGCCAGAGCCTCGACACGTGATGTAGCGCACCGTTGCAGCAAGGCGCCCCAATGGGCCGAGAACCCCTTCAACGCCCAAGCCTTCAAGTTGCCGCTCCTTGGTGGACCAGACGGCAGAGGGGTGTTCAGGACCCGGCTCTGGGACGTTTTCGCGAATTGCTGTTCTGACTGACGAGTTTGGTCTCGGATCGACCCCTTGCTGCC
>WLND01000094.1 GCA_009726075.1 Actinomycetota bacterium | reverse complement strand
CGGAAGAGGTACCGCGCGACCTCATCCGGGCTCAGCCGCCGCTGACCGCGGAAGGTGCAGGTGACCCCGTACTCGGTCTCGATGCCGAAGATTCGACGATCCATCACCCCTCCACGTGCGCGTCAGGCGAGAAGTTCGGCGAGCCTGGGCCTGGCGATGCGCGAGAAGGTGCGGCGCGGCCGGGTGCGATCGAGGACGGCTACCTCAAGCTCATTGGCCCCGAGCACACGCTCCCCTTCGCCCCCAAACCGACCGAGCAGGTCGACCGCGAGCCTGAGGCACTCCATGAGGGTCATGCCCTCGTGCCACTGGGTCGAAAGGCTCTGCGAGATGGTCTCCGCGGAACCGCCCATCGCGACGTAGCCCTGCTCATCGGCGACCGACCCGTCGAAGGTGAGCCGGTAGAGCTGGTCGTCGTCGGCGACGGCCCCGACCTCTGCCACCACGATCTCGACCTCGTAGGGCTTTGGGGTCTCGGTGAAGATCGTGCCGAGGGTCTGAGCGTACGCATTGGCGAGGCTCCGCCCGCTCACGTCACGGCGGTCATAGGAGTACCCCCGCATGTCGGCCAGGCGAACGCCGGCGACGCGCAGGTTCTCGAACTCGTTGTACTTGCCCACGGCTGCGAAGCCGATGCGGTCGTAGATCTCGCTGATCTTGTGCAGTGCACGCGAGGGGTTCTCCGCCACGAAGAGGATGCCCTGATCGAACTGCTGGACGATGACCGACCGGCCCCGGGCGATGCCCTTGCGGGCGTAGTCGGCCTTGTCCTTGATGATCTGCTCGGGTGAGACGTAGAACGGCATGCTCATGAGGATGAGCCTCCCTCGGGCATGCCGGCGAATGGGCCATTGGGACGAGTCATGCGCGCAGCAATCAATGGGGCGACCCGCGACTCGACCTCGGATTCGTCGAGCAGGCGCACCCCATCGGTGGTCGCAACACCGACGATCGGGAAGATCCGGCGGGCCATATCTGGGCCAGCCGTCGCGCTGTCGTCGTCAGCCGCGTCGTAGAGAGCTTCGAGCGCTGTCGTCACCGCGAGATCGACCGATGCATCGGCCCGGTACAGCTTCTTGAGCGATCCCCGGGCAAAGAAGGCGCCTGAACCGACCGCGTAGAAGTCATGCTCCTCGTATCGACCGCCGGTGACGTCGTACGAGTAGATGCGTCCGCGCCCGCGATCGATGTCGTACCCGGCGAAGAGGGGCACGACAGAAAGGCCCTGCATCGCAAGGCCCAGGTTGCCCCGAAGCAGGCTCGCGAGCCTGTTGGCCTTGCCGTCGAGCGAGAGCGGCACGCCCTCGATCTTCTCGTAGTGCTCGAGTTCGACCTGGAACAGTCGCACGAGTTCCACCGCGATGCCCGCCGTGCCGGCGATCCCGATCATCGAGTGGTCGTCTGCCGCGAATACTTTCTCGATGTCACGCTGAGCGATCACGTTGCCCATGGTGGCCCGGCGATCACCGGCCATGACGGCGCCGAAATCCCCCCGAAGGGCCACGATCGTCGTGCCGTGCGCTGCATGGAGGGGCTGGTCGCCGGCCGACGTGCGCTGGGGCAGTGACGCGGGCGCGGTCGATGCCAGGAAGTCGGCGAACGACGCCGAACGGGGGGCAAGGAACGCGGCGGGGAGTGCCCGGAATTCGAAGCTCACTGGCCGCCCTTCTGCACGAACGACTTCACGAAGTCCTCTGCGTTCTCCTCGAGCACGCTGTCGATCTCGTCGAGGATGGAGTCGACTTCTGCATCGAGTTCGGCCGTGGAGACCGACTCGGCCTTCGCCGGGGCCTCGACGCTCTCGTCAGTCTCGCTGGGCCGGGTCGCGCGTCGCTCGACGTTCTCACGCTGTGACATACCGACAGGCTACCGGGATTCAGGTCGAGACGCTCAGGCCCGCGACGAGATCGGCAGCGGTCGTCGATGCATCGAGCAGCACCTCGACGTGCTCACGGGTGCCGCGAAGCGGCTCGAGGGTCGGGACCCGCTGCAGGTGCTCCTGGCCCGGAATATCGAACACCACCGAATCCCACGAGGCAGCGGCAATCGACTCCGGGTAGCGGCGCAGGCACTCGCCACGGAAGTAGGCGCGGGTATCCGTCGGCGGCGCGACCACCGCCCTCCCGACCTCGTCATCGGTGAACATGCGGGCCAGCCGGCCCCGCTGCTCAAGCCTCGCGGCCAGGCCCTTGGACCTCCGCACATCGGAATACTGCAGGTCGATGGCCTGGAGCCGGTGGGATGACCACTGGAGGCCATCGCGTTCACGGTACGCCTCGAGCAGTTCGAGCTTGGCTACCCAGTCAACGTCGGTTGCGCAGGAGGCCCGGTCGGTTGCCAGCCGGTCAAGCACCGACTCCCACGAGTCCAGGACGTCGGCGGTCTGGGCGTCGATCGCGTTGCCGGACTGCTGCGCGCAGTACCGCCGCGCAAGTTCGCAGTACTGCCCCTGAATGTCCAGCGCCGTGCGCCGCTCCCCGCTGGAAAGCGCGAGCGCATGGGTCAGCGAGGTGTCGTGGCTGACCTGATGCATCTCGCGAACCGCATTCGCTGGCGTCAACTGCACGTCGTCGAGGAACCCGTCCTCGATCATCGAGAGCATGAGCGCAGTCGTACCCAGCTTGAGGTAGGTGGCACGGTCGCACAGATTCGCATCGCCGACGATGACGTGCAGCCGTCGGTACTTTTCGGGGTCGGCGTGGGGTTCGTCGCGGGTATTGATGATCGGACGCTTCAGGGTCGTCTCAAGGCCGACTTCGACCTCGAAGAAATCCGCGCGCTGGCTGAGCTGGTAGCGCATTGAGCGACCATCCTGGCCTACTCCGAGGCGACCTGAGCCGCTGAAGACCTGGCGAGTGATGAAGAACGGGGTGAGATGGCGGACGATGTCGGCAAAGGGGGTCGAGCGCCGCATCAGGTAGTTCTCGTGCGTGCCGTAGGAGGCACCCTTGTTGTCGGTGTTGTTCTTGTAGAGCAGGATCGGGGGGGTCACTCCGCTTGCCGATGCCAGGGCGGCCGCCCGCTCCATGACCTGCATTCCGGCCCGGTCCCAGAGCGTTGCATCGCGGGGGTTCGTCGCCTCGGGGGCCGAATACTCAGGGTGCGCGTGATCGACGTAGAGGCGCGCACCATTGGTCAGGACGACGTTCGCGAGCCCGAGATCGTCGTCGGTGAGCAGGGTCGGATCAGCCTCTGACCTCGACATGTCGAAACCCCGGGCATCGCGCAGCGGCGACTCGAGGTCGTAGTCCCAGCGGGGCTTTCGACGTCCGCCGGCAAGCACATGCTGGGCGTAGGCGTTGACGATGTGGGTCGAGGAGACCATCGCGTTCATGGTCGGGTGCCCGGGGACGCTGATGCCGTACTCGGTCTCGATGCCCATCACTCGATGGACGGTCATCGCGCGCAGCCCCGTTCTTCTTGGCTCACAGGTACTGACCGGTGTTCGCGACCGTGGCGATGGACCGACCCGCCTCGCTGCCCTTCTTGCCCTGGATCAGCGTTCGGATGAACACGATGCGCTCCCCCTTCTTGCCCGAGATGCGCGCCCAGTCGTCGGGGTTCGTCGTGTTCGGGAGGTCCTCGTTCTCGCGGAACTCGTCGACGCAGGCATCGAGCAGGTGCTGGACCCTGATGCCGCGCTCCCCCGAGTCCAAGAACGCCTTGATCGCCGACTTCTTCGCGCGCGAGACGATGTTCTCGATCATGGCCCCGGAGTTGAAGTCCTTGAAGTACAGCACCTCCTTGTCGCCGTTGGCATAGGTGACCTCGAGGAAACGATTCTCGTCGGCCTCGGAGTACATGCGCTCGACGGCTCGGTCGATCATGGCGCTGCAGGTGATCGCACGATCGCCGGCATGCTCCGCGAGATCGCTCTCATGAAGGGGCAGGCTTGGCACGAGGTACTTGCTGAAGATCTCGCGGGCAGCCTCTGCGTCCGGCCGTTCGATCTTGATCTTGACGTCGAGGCGCCCCGGGCGAAGGATCGCCGGGTCGATCATGTCCTCACGGTTCGAAGCCCCGATGACGATGACGTTCTCGAGAGTCTCGACGCCATCGATCTCGCTGAGCAGCTGGGGCACGATCGTGTTCTCGACATCGCTGGAGACCCCCGAGCCGCGCGTGCGAAACAGCGAGTCCATCTCATCGAAGAAGACGATGACCGGCATGCCCTCCGAGGCTTTCTCCCGGGCGCGCTGGAACACCAGGCGAATGTGGCGCTCGGTCTCGCCGACGTACTTGTTCAGCAGTTCGGGACCCTTGATGTTCAGGAAGAAACTGCGGCCCTCGTCCAGGCCCTGGCGTTCGGCGACCTTCTTGGCCAGCGAATTCGCGACGGCCTTGGCGATAAGCGTCTTGCCGCATCCCGGCGGGCCGTAGAGCAGGATTCCCTTCGGTGGCATGAGTGCGTGCTCAGCGAACAGCTCGGGGTGCATGAAGGGCAGCTCGACCGCGTCGCGGATGGTGTCGATCTGGTCTCGAAGGCCGCCGATGTCGGAGTAGTCGATATCGGGGACTTCTTCGAGGATCAGTTCCTCGACCTCGGACTTCGGCACCTGCTCGGTAACGTAGCCGGAGCGCGCGTCGTAGAGCAGCGAGTCGCCCGCCCGGAGCCGGACGTTGCGCAGCGGTGCAGCGAGGCGAACCACCCGCTCCTCGTCCGCGGTGCCGACGACGAGGGCTCGCTCGCGGTCAGCAAGGACCTCCTTGAGGGTGACGAGCTCGCCAATGCTTTCGAATGCGTGATCGGCGACGACGTTCATGGCCTCGTTGAGCATGACCTCCTGCCCGGCGACGAGGGCAGCGGCATCCACGGCGGGGCTCACGGCAACGCGCAGCTTCTTGCCGCTCGCCATGATGTCGACTGAGCCATCCTCGTGCAGTGCGAGGAATGTGCCGTAGCCGCTCGGCGGCTCACCGAGCCGATCGACCTCGGCCTTGAGCGTGACGATCTGCTCCCGGGCATCGCGCAGGGTCGCGATCAGCCGCGCGTTGTGGTCCTTCTGGGCAGCGAGTTCGCCCCGGATCTGCTGGATGCCCCCGTCAGCGTCATCGACTCGGCGACCGGGTGTGTCTGGCGTGTCCACGAATCCTCCTCAGGGCGTCTGCAACGACTCTAACCCGGTTCGGCCTCGGCGGCAGGACTCAGCGCGGTGTCGGCCGTTGCCCCTGGACCGCTGTAGTCCTCGCCGTAGGCGCCAGGAGCCGGCCTGCGTCGACGGACGGGCAGGACCGCGCCTGGAGCAAGGCGCCGGGCCGCAACGAGGAACCCCGAGTGGCCGATCATGCGATGGTCGGGGCGCACGGCGAGGCCATCGAGGTGCCAGGTGCGGATGAGTGATTCCTCGGCTCGCGGCTCGGTCCAGTCGCCGGAAACGCGCATGTACTCGACCAGCTTCGACATCTGAGTCGTCGTCGCGACATAGCCGACGAGCACTCCGCCCGGCGACAGCGATGCTGCCACGGCCTCGAGGCACTCCCACGGTGCGAGCATGTCGAGCACGACGGCATCGAGGTCGCGCTGCACGAGGGTGTGGGCAAGGTCGCCGAGGGTGAGGGTCCAGTGCTCGGGGGTCATGCCGAACCAGCGATCGACATTCTTCGCGGCGACCGCCGCAAACTCCTCACGGCGCTCGTAACTGTAGACATGGCCTGTGCCGCCGACCGCCCTCAGGAGTGAGCAGGTGAGGGCCCCGGAGCCGACCCCGGCCTCGGCGACCCGGGAGCCCGGCCCAAGTCCGGTGAGCCCAACGATGCGGGCCGAGTCCTTGGGGTAAATCACCGCAGCGCCTCGAGGCATCGACAGGACGAAGTCGTCGAGCAATGGCTTCAGCGCTAGGAAGGCGTTGCCACCGGAGCCCATGAGGACCGAGCCCTGCTCGAGCCCAACGATGGCATCATGCTCGATCGCACCCCGATGGGTATGGAATGACTTCCCGGGGGTGAGGGTGATCGTGTACAGCTTTCCCTTGGTGTCGGTCAACTGGACGAGGTCGCCGAAGGCGAATGCTCCACGGCGGGTATACGTCGGTTCGGCCATTTGCCGAACAGTACTGCGTTGACCCGTCGCCTAGGGTGGCGGCTGTGACTGATCACGCCTGCCCACCCGATCCCCTCGCGCACTTTCCGGGCTCGCTATCGCCATCGCGCACGAACGACTTCCTCACCTGTCCACTGCTCTTCCGCTTCAGGTCGATCGACCGCTTGCCGGAGACGTCGTCTGCGGCGGCCCTGCGGGGGACCCTCGTCCACACGACCCTCGAGCACCTGTTCGACCTCCCGTCGGCCGACCGCACCGTCGCCTCGGCGCAATCGCTGCTGGCTCGCGCATGGACGGCCCTGGTCGCGGATGACCCGGAGTCGGCCCAGGTGCTGCGCGATGACCTCGGCCTCGCCGCCGACGGCGATGACGTCGCCGCCGCTGATCGGATCCTCGCGTCGGCGGCGCCGCTGCTTGAGACGTACTTTGCCCTTGAGGACCCCAGCCGGCTGGAGCCGCACGCCCGGGAGTTCGCCGTCTCGGTCGAGATCGCTGATGCCTTCACGATCCGCGGGTTTGTCGATCGCATCGACCGAACGGCGTCGGGCGATATCCGGATCGTCGACTACAAGACGGGCCGCGCGCCCGGACCGCGATTCGAGGCCAAGGCGATGTTCCAGATGCGCTTCTATGCGCTGGCATGGTGGCGCATGACCGGCGACATGCCGCGACTGCTGCAGTTGATGTACCTCGGAAGCAGCGAGGTCCTT
>WLND01000093.1 GCA_009726075.1 Actinomycetota bacterium | reverse complement strand
GCGCAGGGCCACCCCGTAGCCGCGTCCGCGCTGGGGTGCCTCAGGTGCTGGGGCTGCGCCCGGGGCCGGCACGGGCGCGTCGGCGCCCACCGCCTGGTAGGTATCGATGCCCGCGACGTCCGAGACGATCGGCCCGTCGACCGTGTCGCGCACCGTGATCTCAACCGGGTCCTTGCCGGCCACCTTGATCACCTCGACCCGGGTCGTGAAGGCCACCGCATTGCCGTCGACGAGGTAGGTATCGCCGTCGAGCTGTTCCAGGACGAGGTCGGTGACGTCGGGGCCGAGGTTGGTGAAGCCCCATGCGACCTTGTCGTTGTGGCCGATGAAGACCCCCGGGAGGCCGGCCATGGTCCAGCCGGCCACGTCGTAGTTGCAGTCGGGCCGCTGGGTCGTGCAGTGCAGGCCAGCCTGGTACCAGATGCTCGGCATCATGGGGGCCAGGTGCGGGTCGTTGGCAAGCAGCGGCTTGCCCGTCGCGGTCTTCGCGCCGGACACCGCCCACGAGTTCGATCCGATGCCCGGCCCCGTCGGCCCGAGCCAGCGCTTGAGTTCGAGCGACGATGCTCGCAGCCGCTGCAGCGGGGCGATGGCCGGCTGCGGCACATGGGCCGAAGAGCCTTGCGAACTGTTGCCCCCCAATGCTTTCGCGTCGAAGACGCCGTTGACGACGGTGCCAGAGGCGAC
Organism: Actinomycetota bacterium; assembly: GCA_009726075.1. GTDB lineage: Bacteria > Actinomycetota > Actinomycetes > S36-B12 > S36-B12 > WLND01. The sequence continues at coordinate 6,072 of WLND01000093.1, read as the reverse complement.
GATGGGACGGTGCTTGACGTACGGGTACGGCGGGAAGAGCTTCTCGGTCTCCTGGACGCCGACCGATGCGGACATGATCGAGCGGTAGATCTCGTCCTCCATATTGCCGCGCAGGTCCCAGGCGAGGGCCTTGAGCCAGCTGACCGAGTCGGCCGGGGTCCAGGGCTCGGGCGAGTAGTCGGGGTTCTGCAGGCCGAGGACGGCGTACTCGAGGCTGAGCTGGTCGCCCTGGTGGTCGGCGAGGTAGGCGTTGACCCCGGCCGCGTACGCATCGAGGATCTGGCGCGAGCGGGCCGACAGGAGCGGGATCTCCTGCTCCGCGATGCGCCGCCAGCCGAGGGTGCGCAGGAACGAGTCGGTGGGCACCTGGCTCTCGCCGAACATCTCCGACAGCCGGCCGGAGGTGATGTGGCGGCGGACGTCCATCTCCCAGAATCGATCTTGCGCATGGACGAACCCCTGAGCGAAGAACAGATCGTCGAGGTTGTCGGCATAGAGCTCCGGGACGCCGAGGCTGTCGCGCAGGACGGTGACGGGAGCGGCGAGGCCCTCGACGTCAAGGGACCCCGCGACAACGGGGAATGACGCTCGCACCGTGTGCACGCCGTACAGAACCGCGCCACCGAGCGCCAGGATGATGACGAGCGCCAGAACGCCGAGCACTCGCAGGAACTTTCGCACGGGCCCCACCGTAGGGATTAGGACGCGGCCGCGCTTGCCAAGTGCCAAACTGCCAGAAAAGCGAGGATGCATGACGCCGGCATCACGACAAGGGTCGCGGCCGCTGCCGCCCGGTTGCCCGGCCACAGCCTGGTGACGTCCCACCCGAATCCTGAGAACGTCGTGAAGGCTCCGCAGAATCCGACGAGGAGGAAGACCTGGACGGTGCCGGAGGTGGTCGCGAGGACGAGGCCCGCGAGTGCCGATCCGATGACGTTGACGGTGTAGATGCCCCAGGGGAATCCGCCGGCAGGCCGGGATCGGACGGTGCGGCCGGTCACCCACCGGTCGACCGCGAAGCGCAGCGGGGCGCCGACCGCTGCGGCCAGGGCGATCGCCAGGTACGTCACCGAGATCCGCCCGCCAGCGCCCGGCCGACCTGCACGGCAATGAGGCCCATGGCCAGGGTTGCCCCGACGTACACGGCGGCCTGCCCGGTGAACCCCCCCGACAGAAGAAGTCCGGTCTCGAGCGCGAACGCCGAGAACGTCGTGAAGCCGCCGAGCACTCCGGTGATGAGCATCGGGCGCAGCCACCAATTGGGCGAGTGGGCCGAGAGACTCGTCGCGAGGACCCCGATGGCCAGGCAGCCGATCGTGTTTGCGGCCAGCGTTGCCCAGGGGACGTCGTCAATGCTCCTGCTCCCGAAGGCTTCGACGTAGGCGAGGCTCACGGCGTAGCGTGCCAGGGACCCGGCGATGCCGCCGACCGCGATGACCGCATAGAGCGCTGCGCGCTCACCCGTGGTCGCTGGCTCCGTCACGGGCCAACCGTAGGGGGACTCGCTGGAATTGGACGGAACTGGGCGCACACGGCACAATTAGCACTCGGCCCTTGAGAGTGCCAAAGCTAGATAGTGACCCGGAGGAACAGTGCCCACCTACGAGTACGCCTGCTCGAACTGCGACACCACGCACGAGATCAAGCAGAGCATGAGCGACGCGACCCTGACCGACTGCCCCGATTGCGGCCAGTCGACCCTGCGCAAGCTCTTCAACAACGTCGGCGTGGTCTTCAAGGGCTCCGGCTTCTACCGCAACGACTCCCGCGACGCCAAGAGCAGCACGACGCCGGCAGCGACGCCGGCGGCCGCCTCGTCCGCGAGCAAGTCCGACTCCGGATCGTCGTCGACGAGCGCGGCGCCCGCCTCGAGCGCACCCGCGTCGACCCCTTCGACCTCGTCGGCCCCCGCATCGTCGAGTTCTTCGTCGAGCAGCTCGTCCTCCTCCGCCTGATCTACCTGTGGATAACTCTCCGCACTGATCGGCCCGAGCCCCTACCTTCGGGGCATGTTCACTTCATCGCCTGACCCCCGCCGCCGTGCGGGTGACCCATCCGTCCGTGGCCCGGCAGCACGTCCCCTGAGCGCGCGGGCATCCTTCGAACGCTCACCCCTCGGCGCGTTCGTGCGGCGGTATCGCCGGCCGCTCGCCGCGGTGAGCGCCGGCCTCGCCGTCCTCCTCGCCGTATCGGCGCTCAAGGCCCCTGCCTCCGATCAGGCCTCGATGGCAGCCGACTCCACCTCGACGCTCCTGCCCGGCGAGGTGGCTGCACCCATCACCCTGGCCAGCGCTCCGATTGCATCGAGCCTTGCCGCGGGCGATGTCATCGACCTCGTCTCGGTGCCCCGCCAGAACGCCGGCGCGGCGGAGGTTGTCGCCCGCCGGGCCCGGGTGATCGAGGTCGGCGAGTCGTCCGGGTTCGCGAGCTCGGCCAGTGCCCTCATCGTCGTCGCGGTGAGCGAGTCGACGGCCCTGGCCCTTGCCGATGCCGGTGCGCGCGCAGATCTCACCGCGCTCATCCACTAGCCCATGTGATGCGGCGGCACGTCGGCCAGCAGCCGGTCATCGCTCGAGCCGAAGCCCCCGCCCTCGTCAGATGTCTGATCCGGCAGCAGGTTCACCTCGAGCATCGGCCTCGCCCGCCGGGTCGACCCGAGCGCCGTGAGCGACTCGTCAATCGCACGGGCAATGCTCGCAAGATCGTCCTCGCTGATGACGAACGGCGGCGATATCTGCACCGAGCCGTCGGCGAGCATCCTGGTGAGCACCCCGCGCTCGCGGAGCTGGGCGGTCATGCTCGGGCCGAAGGTCGCGTCGCCGGCAAGGATCTCCGGCTTGACCTGCACCGCAGCGAGTAGGCCGACCCCCGCGCGTATCTCGTGCACGGCCTCGTGCTGCGCGAGCGGCCCGAGGAGGCGGGAGACAACCGGCTGCAGCCCAACGACTCGCTCGATCAGTCCCTCGCGCTCGATCACGTCGAGATTGGCCATCGCGACGGCGGCCGCGGTCGCATGACCCGAGTAGGTGTACCCGTGGCGCCACAGCACACCGGGCGTGTTCCAGAACGGCTCGGCGACCCGTCCCGCAACAAGGACCGCACCCATGGGCAGATAGCCGGAGGTGAGGCCCTTCGCGGTGAGGATGATGTCGGGGTCAAGATCCCAGCGGGACGCTGCGAACATCGAGCCCACTCGACCGTATGCAGTGATGACCTCGTCGGCCACGAAGAGCACCCCGCGATCGCGGCAGATCGCCCGCACCTCGTCGAGGTAGCCCGGCGGCGGCGGGTACACCCCGCCCGCACCGATGACGGGTTCGCAGAAGAAGGCACCGACGTTCTTCGGCCCGAGCTCGTCGATCACGGCCGCGAGATCGGCCGCACTGTCCCACGTCACATTGGCAACGCGGCTATCGAGTTCGCCATGGCCGTCCTTGTTCGCCGGGATGCCCGTGAGCGCAGTGCCGGCCATGTGCATGCCGTGATAGGCCCGGTTGCGGGTGACGATCCAACTGCGGTCGGGCTGGCCGAGCAGCGACCAGTATCGGCGCACCATCTTGACCGCGGTGTCGACGGCATCGCTGCCTCCTGAGGTGAAGAAGACCTTGCAGTCCTCCTGGGGCGACAGCGCCGACAGTCGGTCTGCGAGGTCAAGGGTCGGGCCAGTGCTGAGATCCCCGAAGTTCGAGTACGCGGCTAGGCGCATCATCTGCGCAGCGGCGGCCTCGGCGAGTTCTGAACGCCCATGCCCGATGCTGTTGAACCAGAGGCCGGCCGATGCGTCGATGAACTCACGCCCGTCCTCGGTGCGCACCCGAGCCCCGACCCCCGAGACAACCACGACCTCGTGACCGTTGACCGCCGACATGTCGGCGAAGGGATGCCACAGGTTCGTGCTCGCTCGATTGCTCACGAGCACAGGCTAGCCAGCATTGGCGTACGGTCACTCATATGACAGCACGAGTGATCCTGTTCGGCGCGACCGGCTACACCGGCAGATTGGCCGCGCACTCCATGGTCAGGGCCGGGATCTCGCCGGTGCTGGCCGGCCGGTCTGCCTCACGCCTTGCCGAGCTCGCCGACGATCTGGCCGCCGTGGCCGCTCCGGGAGTCGCTGCGACCTGCCAGGTCGCCGATGTCGCCGAACCAGCGACCGTGCAGGCGCTCGTCACCGACCCGTCCGACGTCCTCGTCTCCACCGTCGGGCCCTTCACTGCCCTCGGCGATCCGGCGATCAGCGCCGCGATTCGCGCCGGTGCCGCCTACGTCGACTCGACGGGCGAGCCGCCCTTCATCCAGCGGGTGTTCACCGACTACCACCGGCAGGCCGTCGCCAGTGGCGCGCGCCTCCTCACCGCCTTCGGCTACGACTACGTGCCGGGCAACCTCGCCGGGGCCCTGGCACTCACGCAGGCCCGGGCCGACGGCGCGGTGCCGACCAGGGTCGAGATCGGGTACTTCGTGCAGGGTGCCTTCGCGATGAGCAGCGGCACCAAGGCAAGTTCGGCCGGGGTGATGTTCGCGCCGTCGTTCGCATTTCGGCACGGACGGATCGCCCCGGAGCGCGCGGCGAAGGAGACGTCGTCCTTCGAGATCGATGGACGGCTACTCGACGGCCTGACCGTTGGCGGGAGCGAGCATTACACCCTGCCTCGAGTGGATACCGCCCTAACCGATGTCGGGGTCTACCTGGGCTGGGCAGGCAGTCGTACCAAGGCAATGTCGCGAGCGAGCGGGGCGCTCGACGCGGTCGCGGCGATACCGGGGGCTCGCTCACTGCTCACCGGCATTACCCGCCGGCTGACCTCCGGGCCGACCGGCACGGGCCCGGATGCCCTGCAGCGCAGTGGTGGCATCTCGATTGCCGTGGCACGCGCCTTCGACGAATCAGGCGCCCTGGTCGCCCAGACGAGGGTCGACGGACCCACCCCGTACGACCTCACCGCAGACCTCCTCGCCTGGGCTGCCTCGATGCTCGCCACGACGAGGCCGGATGGTGTCGGGGCCCTCGGACCCGCCGATGCCTTCGGCCTCGAGGCGCTCGTTGCCGGATGCCGCGGAGTCGGACTCAAGCAACAGGCGGCCACGTCAGCGAACTAGCGAGGTTGTGCCGAGGTACTCCGCTCTGACCCTGGCCGGTGGCGCAGGATGCGGCCATGCCGGTGCATCGTCTGCGACACCGACTGCTCGAGCACCCAGTGGTTCAGTTCGAGTTCGGGCAGCGTTGTCACCGGCGCCCGGTCGACCGCGACTCCTGCGGCGAAGGCAGCTGCGAACAATGCCTTCGATGCCGGCGCTAGAAGTCGCAGGCGCACGGCCCCGGACGACGTCAAGGATTGCAGTCGATCGGCGAGTGCCTCGTCCGACTCATCACGAACGCAACTGACCGATACCCCGACGCCGGCAGCCTTCGCCGCGAAGAGGGCAACGGCGAGCTGCGGGTCTTCGCCGCGCTCGACGCGGATGATCACCTGATCCAGCGGGCGATAGCGCAGGAAATTCGCCTCCGAGTGCAGGCCGCTCGGGTCATGCTCGATCGCGAAGACCTCGCGCCATGTTTGCTCGAAGGCGCAATGGGCCTGGGCATGATCAGGCGCAGTTGTCCACGTGCCGAATGAATGGAGATGACCCGGACCCCCGGGCTTGCTGCCAGCGCCGATCGACGACTTCTTCCAGCCGCCGAAGGGCTGGCGGCGCACGACGGCCCCGGTGATGTGGCGATTGACGTAGGCGTTGCCGACCTGCACCTGATCGAGCCAGCGCTCGATTTCAGCCGGGTCGAGCGACTCGATGCCACCGGTAAGGCCGTACTCCACCTGGTTCTGCCAGGCGATCGCCGTGTCGAGGTCGGGTGCGCGCATGAGCCCGAGCACCGGGCCGAAGCACTCGTGCAGGTGGAACCAGGAACCTGGCCGCACCCCGGTTCGAACACCCGGCGTCCAGATGTGACGAGCCTCGTCGATGGACCGCGGCTCCACGAGCCAAGCCTCGCCCGGCTCGAGCATGGTCAAGCCCCGCAGCAACTTCTCGCTGGGGGCCTCGACCAGAGGGCCCATCATGGTGGCCGGGTCG
>WLND01000092.1 GCA_009726075.1 Actinomycetota bacterium | reverse complement strand
CGGGGTGGCTCGCCTCACCATCGGGCGTGCGCAGCCCGGGAGATCCGGCATTTTCAATACCGAGGCAAGGATAGCGAGCGGCTATTGCTTGGCGGCGTCGGCGCGGCGGCATGCGTTCGGCCTCGCGCGCGACTACCATCCGGCAATCCAGTGAATGGCGTGAGGGGGGACCAATGGCGTCCAAGAAGCAGGCAGTGGTGGCGAAGTCGACGCCGGACAACGAACCGGCGGCGGTGAAAACGTCGGGCGCAGCCAAGAAGCCCGTCGCCCGGAAGCCGGCCGCAGAGCCCTCGTCGACGACACCGAAGGCGCCCGCAGCGAAGAAGCCGTCCGAGTCCAAGAAGCCGTCCGAGTCCAAGAAGCCGTCCGACGATCGCCACGCGACGCCGGACAAGACACCTGACGCATCGGCATGGACTCCCGCCGAGCTCCGCGCCATCGAGGCAGAACTGCACCTCGACGCCCTGCGACTCGGCGAGGAGCTTGCGTCAGCCGAGATGGGGCTGGCCGATCTGATCCGAGATTCCGGCGATGGCGCCGGCGATGACCAGGCCGACGCCGGAAGCAAGACATTCGAGCGCGAGCACGAGATGTCGCTTGCGAACAATGCCCGCGACATGCTGCTCCAGGTCGAGCACGCCCTCGGGCGCATCGAGGCTGGCACCTACGGTCAGTGCGAGACCTGTGGCCAGCCGATCGGCAAGCATCGGCTTCAGGCCTTCCCGCGCGCCACGATGTGCCTGGCCTGCAAGCAGGCCGAGGAGCGCTGATCGTGTCCGACCACCCGTCCTGAGCCGGTTAGGGTGGTATCCGTGAGTTCCCGACGTACGTGCCTGATCATTCTTGGTTCCGTGGCGCTCGGCGTCGTCATCCTCGATCGCCTGACCAAGGCCTGGGCCGTCGACACCATGCTCCCGCGCATGCAGGCCGGCGGGGCTGGCCCCATCGACCTCATCGGCACGTGGGTTCGGTTGACGTACACCGAGAACACGGGGGCAGCGTTCAGCCTCGGAACCGGCTACACCTGGATCTTCTCGATCATCGCGGTCGTCGTCGCCGTCGTCATCCTCCGCACGTCACGGCAACTGGGTTCGATCGGCTGGTCCATCGCGTTCGGCGGCCTGCTCGGGGGGCTCCTGGGCAATCTCATCGATCGCATCACCCGGGCCCCGAGTCCGGGCATGGGCTCGGTCGTCGATTTCATCGCCTTCCCGAATTTCCCGGTGTTCAACGTGGCCGACATGTCGATCGTCTGCTCGGCCGTGCTCATGGTCCTGCTCAGCCTTCGGGGCATCGACTTCAAGGGTCGCGCGGCAACTGCATGAGCGAGCGCCTGCTCCCCGTCCCGGAGGGCCTCGCCGGCGAACGGGCCGATCTCGCCCTCACGCGCATGATCGGCCTGTCGCGCACGAAGGCAGCCGAACTCGTCGCCTCGGGCGGCGTTCTCGTTGACGGCCGGCCGATCAGCAAGGGCGATCGGCTCGCGCCGGGCCAGATGCTCAGTATCGACATGAGCCTGCTTGATCGACCGGCAGCCGTCGCCGTGGTTGCCGAGCCCATCCCGGGCATGCGAGTGCTCTACGACGATGACGACGTCGTGGTGGTCGACAAGCCGGTCGGCGTCGCGGCCCACCCGAGCGAGGGGTTCACCGGGCCGACCGTCGTCGGGGGCCTGGCCGCTGCCGGGTACCGGATCTCGTCGTCTGGGGCGGACGAGCGCCAGGGCATCGTCCATCGGCTCGATGTCGGCACCTCGGGGGTCATGGCGGTCGCCAAGAGCGAGCATGCCTATACCTCGCTCAAGCGCCAATTCAAGGAACGCACGGTCGTCAAGGACTACCACGCCGTCGTTCAGGGTCTCCTCGATCCGCTTCGCGGCACGATCGACGCTCCGATCGGCCGGCACCCGAGCCGCGACTATCGATTCGCGGTCGTCGCCGGGGGCAAGGACAGCGTGACCCATTACGAGACGCTCGAGGCGTTTGCCCATGCGTCGCTGGTCGAAGTCCACCTCGAGACCGGTCGCACCCACCAGATCCGGGTGCACTTCTCGGCCATGAGGCACCCGTGCGTCGGCGATGTCACGTACGACGCCGACCCGACCCTGTCGAAGAAGCTCAGCCTCGAGCGGCAGTGGCTGCATGCCATGCGCCTGGGGTTCGAGCACCCGACTTCCGGTGAACGGATTGTGGTCACGAGCCAATACCCGGAGGATTTGCTCACGTCGCTGGAGCGTCTGCGAGAGGGTGCTTGAGCTGAAAGTTAGGGTGAGGGGATGACGGTGGAGGATCAGTTCGTCCACCTCCACGTGCATACCGAGTACTCGATGCTCGATGGGGCCGCTCGTGTCCCTGACCTGCTTGCCAAGGCCGAGCAGATGAACATGCCGGCCATAGCCATGACCGACCACGGCAACCTCTACGGCGCCTACGAGTTCTACAAGCTGGCCAAGTCGCACGGCGTCAACCCCATCATCGGGCTTGAGGGCTACTACGCACCCCAGGGGCGGTTCGAGCGACGACAGTTCGACTTCGGGGGCGGTTTCGACGAGGGGACCCCGGAGGACCCGACGGCCGGTCGCGGCAAGCACAGTTACACGCACATGACCCTGTGGGCGGAGACCACGGCGGGCATGCACAACCTGTTCCGCCTGTCGTCGCTCGCCAGCCTCGAGGGCTACTACCACAAGCCCCGATTCGACCGTGAACTCCTCGAACGCTACGGCAGCGGCCTGATCGGCACCACCGGATGCCCGAGCGGCGAGGTCAACCGCTGGCTCCAGGCAGGTCAGTACGACAAGGCCCTTGCTGCCGCCGCCGACTTCCGCGACATCCTCGGAGCCGGCAACTACTTCTGCGAACTCATGGACCACGGCCTCGAGGTCGAGCGCCGGTTTCGAGAGGACCTCCTGCGGATCGCGCGCACCCTCGACCTGCCCCTCGTCGCTACCAACGACCTGCACTACGTCCACGCCGACGATGCGGATACCCACGATGTGCTCCTGTGCATCGGCACGCGCACCACGATGGACGACCCCAAGCGCTTCCGCTTCGATGCTCGCGACTTCTACCTGAAGTCAGCCGACGAGATGCGGCATGTGTGGTCAGAACTCCCCGAGGCACTGTCGAACACACTGCTCATTGCCGAGCGCTGCCACGTGGAGTTCAACGAGGCGGCCAGCCTCATGCCGCAGTTCCCGGTGCCGGCCGGCGAGAGCGAGGAGTCCTGGCTCGTCAAGGAGGTCGAGATCGGCCTCAATCGCCGCTACAAGGGCTCGATCCCCGACAACGTGCGCACGCAGGCCGAATACGAGGTCGGCGTGGTCATGCAGATGGGCTTCCCCGGCTACTTCCTCGTGGTCGCAGACCTCGTGCGCTATGCGAAGGAGACCGGGATCCGAGTCGGCCCCGGACGAGGGTCGGCGGCCGGGGCGATGATCGCCTACGCGCTGGGCATCACCGAACTCGATCCGATCAAGCACGGGCTCCTCTTCGAGCGATTCCTGAATCCCGAGCGCATCTCGATGCCCGATATCGACATCGACTTCGACGAGCGCCGACGCTCCGACATGATCCGCTACGCGACCGCCACCTACGGCGAGGAGCGCGTGGCCCAGATCATCACCTACGGCTCGATCAAGGCCAAGGCGGCCATCAAGGACAGCGCACGAGTCCTGGGCTACCCCTACGCGCTCGGCGACCGCATCACCAAGGCGATGCCTCCGTCGGTCATGGGCAAGGACATCTCGCTCAAGGGCGTCTTCGATCCCAAGAATTCGCGCTACTCGGAGGCGGCCGAGTTCCGCAACCTGTACGAGGCCGATGCCGACACGCGCAGGGTCGTTGATACCGCCCGGGGGCTCGAGGGCCTCAAACGCCAGCCGGGCGTGCACGCCGCGGGCGTCATCCTGTGCCGGGAGCCCCTCCTCGACGTGATCCCAATCTGGCGGCGCGAGCAGGACGGCGCGATCATCACGCAGTTCGACATGGGTGCGTGCGAGTCGCTGGGCCTGCTCAAGATGGACTTCCTGGGGCTTCGCAACCTCACGGTCCTGGACGACTGCCTGCTCAACATCACGGCCAATCGCGGTGAGACCGTCGTCCTCGAAGACCTGCCGCTCGAGGACGGACCGACCTACGAACTGCTCGCTTCGGGCGACACGCTCGGGGTCTTCCAGCTCGACGGCGGCCCCATGCGGGCCCTTCTGCGCTCGATGCAGCCGGATAACTTCGAGGACATCTCCGCGGTGCTTGCCCTGTACCGTCCCGGGCCCATGGGGGCCAACGCCCATAACGACTACGCCGACCGAAAGAACAATCGCAAGCCGGTGGTCGCGATCCATCCCGAGCTCGAAGAGCCCCTCGCCGAGATTCTCGGCGATACCTACGGGCTCATCGTGTACCAGGAGCAGGTCATGGCGATCGCCCAGAAGCTCGCGGGCTACTCGCTCGGCAATGCCGATCTCCTGCGGCGAGCCATGGGCAAGAAGAAGAAGGAGATCCTCGAGAAGGAGTTCGTGCCGTTCAGCGAGGGCATGCACGCGAACGGGTACAGCGATGCCGCGATCAACACGCTCTGGGAAATCCTCGTCCCGTTCTCCGACTACGCCTTCAACAAGGCGCACACCGCGGGCTACGGCCTCGTCTCGTTCTGGACCGGGTTCCTCAAGGCGAATTACCCCTCCGAGTACATGGCCGCCCTGCTCACGTCCGTGAAGGACGACAAGGACAAGTCCGCGATCTACCTCAACGAGTGCCGTCGGATGGGGATCAAGGTCCTCCCACCGGACGTCAACGACTCGGACTTCGACTTCACGCCGCGCGGTACCGATATCCGTTTCGGCCTCTCGGCGATCCGCAATGTCGGGGCGAATGTGGTCGACTCGATCGTCGCGACCCGCAAGAGGGTCGGACGATTCAACGACTTCCACGACTTCATCGCCAAGGTTGAGGCGCCCGTCTGCAACAAGCGGGTCGTCGAGTCGCTCATCAAGTCGGGAGCCTTCGACTCCTTCGGGCACACCCGCAAGGGCCTGGTCCAGGTCCACGAGCACGTCGTCGACACGGCCGTCGACATCAAGCGGGCCGAGGCGATCGGGCAGTTCGACCTGTTCGGCGGGCTCGGCGCCGACGTCGACGCCGCACTCATGGCGCCTGTCGAGGTCTCCCTCGGCGAATGGGAGAAATCCGTGCTGCTCGCGCACGAGCGTGACATGCTCGGCCTTTACGTCTCCGACCACCCGCTCCAGGGGGCCGAGCACATGCTCGCCCAGTTGACGGAGCGCACGATTGCCTCGCTGTTCGTCGACGAGAAGGCCGACGGCTCGATCGCGACCATCGGCGGTCTCATCACGACCGTCCAGCGCAAGACGACGAAACAGGGGTCAGCATGGGCGATCGTGACACTCGAGGACCTCGAGGGCTCGGTCGAAGTGATGGTCTTTCCGCAGATGTACCAGCAGGTGAGCACGAGCCTGGTCGAGGATTCGGTGGTCATCGTTCGAGCGAGAATCGATCGCGGCGACGACGATGCGCTCCGCGTCATCGCGATGGAGGTCACGACCCCCGACCTGACCGAGGCGGTGTCGGGTCCGGTGCGTCTGTCGATGCAGGCGACGCGTTGCATCCCGCCACTCGTCGAACGGCTCAAGCAGGTGCTCGGCGCGCACCCGGGCACGACCGAGGTGCACCTGCACCTGACCGGCGGTGCGGTCACCACCGTCCTGCGGCTCGACGACCTCCATCGAGTGACCCCCTCCCCGTCCCTCTACGGCGACCTCAAGGCATTGCTGGGCCCGACATGTCTGAGCTGATATGACCTTCGTGCGCCGGACGACGTCGGTGCTCGCGGCTGGCGCAGCGATCGGCGTCGTTGCCGGGATCGCCCTGGGAGTCATGTGGTGGCGGCTGGCGCCGCGGGTTTCTGTCGTCGTGCGTCCCGACTCGGTGTTTCCCGAGACCTACCAGCCGGACGGCTACCTCGGCGCCGACGTGTCGTACGCGGCGCTGGCCTGCATCGCCGGCATTGCGGTCACCATTGGGCTGGTCACGATGCGGCGCGAGCACCTGCTGTCGTCGCTCTGGGCGGCATTCGTTGCCGGAACCATCGGGTCGATCCTCATGTGGGTTGTCGGCACCCGCCTAGGGTCGGTCGACATCAGCGGCCTCAGCGCGACGATCGAGGACAAGGTCGTCGTCGAGGCGCCCCTGCAGCTCACGATGCCGGCGCTCGTGCTCATGTGGCCGCTCATGGCCGCGCTCGTCATCACGGTGCTGGCGTTTGCCGACTGGTGGTCGGACTTCAGGAGTCGTCGTTCCGAGCAATTGCTGCCAGGGTCGCACCGGTCGCCGTGATGAGATCGTCGGGACGAAGACCGAGGTCGAGGCCTCGCCGACCCCCGGACACGTAGACCTTCTCGAGCAGCACGACCTCCTCGTCGATCACGGTTGGCAGGGCGCGCTTCTGGCCAATGGGGCTGATGCCGCCGACGACGTAGCCGGTGGTTCGCTGTGCTGCCGCGGGATCGGCGAGCTCGGCGCGACGTCCACGACAGGCCGATGCCAGGGCCTTCATGTCGAGCTTCGCGCTGACGGGAATGACCGCAACGACCATCGACTGGTCGACCATCGCAATGAGTGTCTTGTACACCTCGTCGCGGCGCAGGCCGAGGGCCGCAGCCGCCTCGTAGCCGAACGATCGGACTGAGGCGTCGTGCTCGTACGGGTGGGTGCTGTAGCCGATGCAGAGGCGGGTCAATTCGACGGTGGCGGGGGTTCCGACGTGTGGACGCGACATCG
>WLND01000091.1 GCA_009726075.1 Actinomycetota bacterium | reverse complement strand
CGCCGTCATTCGCGCCCGTTGCTGGTCAGGAATCCAAGGACGGCCGGAGCCTCCGCAGCGCCTACTGGCGCTTCGTAGGCCTCACCGCCGTCAACCCCCTGACCGCCCTGTACTTCATCGCCCTGGCCGCTGGCCTTGGCGGACGCATCGAAGGCGCGGCTCATGGCTCGCTGTTCGTGATCGGAATCTTCACTGGCTCGCTCGCATGGCAACTCGTGCTCGGACTCGGCGGCGCCGCCCTCGGCCCCCGCCTCGGACCGGGAGTCCGCAGGGCCACGGCGGCCATTGGCTACGGGGTCGTGATCCTGCTCTCAGGTGCAGTGGCAGCGAACGCCCTGACCGCGTAGCTCAACCCCCTGCCGTCAGGAACCGTTGTAGGCGGTCTCGAGTTCAGCAATGTCGAGCTTGCCCATCTTCAACATGGCCTGCATCGCACGACCTGCCCCATCAGGGTCGGCGCCGCCGATGAACGACGCCAAGGCGGTCGGCACGACCTGCCAGCTCAGGCCGTAGCGGTCAGTCAGCCAGCCACACTGGCCCTCAGCGCCGCCATCAGTCAGGCGACTCCAGTACTGGTCGACCTCCGCCTGCCCCTCGCAGCTCACGACGAAAGAGATGGCCGGAGTGAACGCGTAGAGGGGTCCGCCGTTCAGTGCGACGAAGGGCCTGCCGTCGAGCTCGAACGCCACCATCATGACGGTGTCGCCGACGCGGCTCACATTCGTGATCGACGAGTTGGGAAAGACGGAAACATAGAAGTCGGCCGCCGCCTCCGCTTCGTCCGCGAACCAAAGGAATGTCGAGATGCCATTCACGAGCCTGCACGTCCATTCTTCGGGGTATCGGATTCCATCAGGCCCTTCAGCCTCACGAGGGTCTTGGCCACCGCAACCTGATTGTTCTCGTAGGCATTGATCAACAGCAGGGCCGGGGGAAATCTCGCGGTCGAACCGTCGAAGGTCTCGGTCACCAGGGTCGCACCATCGCCGGTCGGCTCGAACTCGTAGCGCCACCGGTGGTGGTTGAAGTGGCACCATGCGATGCGTCGTCCATCCTCGAACTCCACGACCTCGTTGCTCGTCCGATACGGCAACTTGTACCGCATCTGCATGCCGAATCGGGATCCGAGCTCGAGCCGAGCGGGCCCGACAACGACCCCCTCGACCATGCCGGACCCATCGAAGAGCGCATGGCGGGTCGGGTCGGCCACGACGTCGAAGACGGCCTGCGGCGGAGCCTGGACGACGATGCGAGCAGCCCGCGACCATCTCGAATCCGTGATGACAATTTCAGCGCGAGGCCCCATAGGTTGAACCCTAGACTCAATCCATGAGCGCGCGCGTCTACAGCGGGCCACGGCTGGACCGGGGCGGTGGTCCGACGGGGTTGTTCAAGGTAGTTCCGTGGATCTTCGCCGGTGCGACCGTCGTGGGCCAGATCGCGTGGGTGCTCGTTTCCGGCGACGCCCGCGCCCTGCTGACCGTCGTAACGGTCATCACGTTCTTCTTGGCCAGCGCGACACATGCCTACGTCTCCCGGGGCCTGGCCTGGACAGCCGGTTACCTGGGGATATCCCTGTCGGTCGGCTGGGGAATCGAGGCACTCGGCACCGCCACCCAGTTCCCGTTCGGCGACTACTCGTACACCGATGCGCTCGGCCCGGCCGTCCTGGGCGTTCCGCTCGTGATTCCGCTCGCCTGGGCGATGATGAGCTACCCCTGCCTGCTGGCCGCCCAGCGCATTGCGAGCAAGGGACTGGCTACCGCCCTGACAGGCGGCGTCCTCTTCGCCTCGTGGGACCTCTTCCTCGACCCGCAGATGGTGGGCGAGGGCTACTGGATCTGGCACCGGATCGACTGGACCCTGCCAGGCATCTCGGGGATCCCCCTGCAGAACTTCCTCGGATGGCTGCTGACCGCCTGCGCGCTCATGTATGCCCTCGATCGCATGCCGCGCAAGATCGTCAAGGACGGCGTTCCGATCTTCATGCTCAGCTGGATCTACCTGTCGAATATCGTCGCGGCCGTGATCTTCTTCGGCGAGCCTGCCGTCGCGCTGTGGGGTGGTGCGTGCATGGGCGTCGTACTCATTCCGTGGTGGTGGCGCGGGTGGAGCCAGCCACGGTGGTGATGCGCAAGGCCGCGGCGGCCACCACGTGCCTCGCCTCGGCCATCGCGCTCCACACCGCCGTGAATCTTCGTTCCCTGCGCCGGCCGAATCCCTCGGCTCCGATCGTGCACGAGCACGTAAGCCTGCTGATCCCGGCCCGCAACGAGGAGGGCCACATCGAGGCCACCGTTCGCAGCGCGCTGGCCCAGGCCGGCGTCCCCGGCCTCGAGGTCATCGTGCTCGACGATGGGTCCGATGATCGGACCGGAGCCATCGTGTCGGCTATCGACGATCCGCGCCTGACCCTCGTCACCGGCAACGACGACCCCGTGCCCGCCGGGTGGCTTGGCAAGCCCTGGGCCTGCGCACGGCTCGCGAGGCTCGCGACCGGGTCGGTGCTCGCCTTCGTCGATGCCGACGTCCTGCTCCAGCCGTGGGCCCTTCGCGCAGCCGTCGACGAGATGAGAGCGGGCGGCTTCTCCCTCGTGGCGCCCTATCCGCGGCAGCAGGCGGCGAGCATCCTTGAGCGTCTCGTCCAGCCGCTCGTCACCTGGTCATGGGCCGCCACGATGCCGCTCGCCTGGGCCGAGCGCTCGCACCGGCCGTCGCTCTCCGCGGCAAATGGCCAGCTCATCGTCATCGACGCCGCCGCCTACCGGTCCATCGGCGGGCACGCCGCCGTCCGAGCCGACGTCGTGGAAGACGTCGCGCTCATGCGCTCGGTGAAGACCGCAGGACACCTCACGGCAACGGTCGATGGTTCCGGTCTCGCAAGCTGCCGCATGTATAACGGCCACGTGCAGCTCGTCGACGGCTACGCGAAGAGCCTGTGGTCAGCCTTCGGCGGACCGGCCAGGTCCGTCGCGGTGAACGGACTGCTGCTGGCCGCCTTCGTCGCTCCCCCGCTCATCGCGCTGACCGCCCGCGACCGGCGCACTCGCTCGATCGGGGCAATCGGCTATGCGGCGGGAGTTGCCAGCCGTGCCATGGTCGCCCGGCGCACGGGCGAGCGGGTGTGGCCCGACGCTGCTGCCCAACCCCTTTCCATCGCCGCGTTCAGCGCACTCAACGCCGTGTCGTGGTTTCGTCACGCCCGCGGCACCAACACCTGGAAGGGCCGGCCGGTCTAGGGCTCGGGGCCGTCGACGATCTCGTCGATGCGGTCAGCGAGCTCGAGATCGAGCTCCGTGATGGCTCCGGCCGAGTGCGTGGTCAGGCTGAAGTTCAGCGAGCGCCAGCGGATATCGATATCGGGGTGGTGGTCGATCGCCTCGGCAGCCGCGGCGATCCGGTTCACCCACCTGATCGCCTGGGCAAACGAGTCGGCCTGCGCACTCCCGACGAGACGTGCGGGGTCCTGGCTCCAGCGAGGGCGCCGGGCGCAGAACTCCTCGATGTCGGCCACGTCCATCGGTTCGCGCATCCGTCGCCCTCACTCCGCCTCGTCCCTGCATCGCACCAGCCCCATCCGATCCTAGGCTGACCCCATGAGCACTGTCGTTGTGATCGGAGCCGGCGTCGGCGGCATGGCAACCGCCGCCCGACTCGCAGCCAAGGGCCATGCCGTGACGATCGTCGAGCAGTCCGACCAGGTCGGCGGCAAGCTGCGCACCTACCGCCGAGATGGGTTCGCCTTCGACACCGGGCCATCGCTGTTCACGCTTCCGGCGGTCTATCGCGACCTGTTCCTCAAGACCGGCGGACCCTTCGAGGAAGCAGTCGACCTCCAGCCCCTCGAGCCGGCCTTTCGCTATCGGTTCGCGGACGGGGCGACGGCAGTGATCCCGGGGGTCGATCCTGCGCGCTGCGCCGCGGCCCTCGGCGACGCATTGGGCGGCACCGCGGAAGCCGACTGGCGAGCGCTCATGCAGCGCGGCGGCGCCATGTGGCAGATCACCCGCGAACCGTTCCTGCAGTCTCCGCTGACCGGGTGGCGCAGCATCATGTCCTTGGCCCGCAATCCCCGCGACGTCCAGACGGTCGCGCCGTTCACGACCCTGCGAGCCCTCGGCAAGCAGTACCTCGGCGACCCCCGGCTCGTCACGCTGCTCGACCGCTATGCGACCTACACCGGGTCAGATCCCAGGCAGGCGCCCGCCGTGCTCGCCACGGTGCCGTATATCGAGCAGACGTTCGGGGCGTGGCACCTCGGTGGCGGGCTCGGCACGCTCGCCGGCGCCTTGGCCCAGCGTTGTGCCGATCGCGGAGTCGACATTCGCCTCCGGACTGACGCGTCTTCGATACAGACGACCGACGGCCGGGCCACCGGAGTCGTGCTCGCCGACGGCGAACTGCTGCCGGCCGACATCGTCGTCGCGAACGCAGATGCAGGTCAGGTGTACGGCGACCTGCTGGCGGGCAACTCCACCGCGACGCGGATTGCCCGTGACCTCAGAAAGACGCCCCCGTCCCTTGCCGGCTTCGTGCTCCTTCTGGCAGTTCGGGGCCGCACCCCCGGCATCGAGCATCACAATGTGTGGTTTCCCCAGGACTACGACGCGGAGTTCGACGACATCTTCGGGGCCCATCCGCGCCCCGTGCCGGACCCGACGATCTACGCGTGCGTGCCCGCTGACCCGCTGATGCGTCCCGATGCCGATCACGAGGCATGGTTCGTCCTGGTCAACGCCCCGCGGCACGGTGACGGTCGAGGGCGCACCGTTGACTGGACCGCACCCGGCGTCGCTGACGGCTATGCCGACCACATCCTGTCCGTACTGGCCCGCCGGGGTGTCGACCTTCGCGATCGGATCCTGTGGCGCGAGCTTCGGACGCCGGCCGACTACGAGCGCGAGGTGCGGGCGCCGGGCGGCTCGATCTACGGCACGTCGAGCAACGGGTCGCGGGCCGCGTTCCAGCGCCCGGCCAATGCCTCGCCGATCCCCGGGCTCTACCTGGTCGGCGGCTCGGCGCATCCGGGGGGCGGCCTCCCGCTGGTCGGGATGAGCGCCGAGATCGTTGCCGGGCTGGTCGGCAAGCCCCAGTCCCCCTAACCACGCATCTTGCCCAGAATGCGGGTCGCCTGAACGATATGACCGTGAATCGGGGGCCATTCATGCGGCTGGCCCAGAATCCGGGCGAGTTGAGTCGAGGCACCCCTCGTTGCTTGGCCGACATTGATCCACGGCAGGCTTAGCCCACCAAGGAGGTGCCATGGGCGACACCACGGATACGACAATGCAGCAGGGGCCGGACGACGGATGGTGGCCCGTGCCGCTGACCACTGCGATCACCACCCAGCCAGTCGAGGTGATGGTCGACGGTCGCGCCTGGGTGCTCTTTCGGCCAACGGACGGCGCACCGATCGCCGCGGTCGAGGCCAGGTGCCCGCATCGGCTCGCGAACCTCGGCCACGGCACCGTCGTCGACGGAACGCTGCAATGCCCGTACCACGGCTGGAGATACGACAGCAGGGGTACCTGCACGCTCATCCCATCGAACGGCGTCGATCAGGCCGTGCCCGCGTCCGCTCGTGCCGTCGCTGCGTGGGGCGTCCGCGAATTGGACGGAAACGTGTGGCTGGCACCCGTCGAGCCGGGGGCACCGCAGCTCGGCCCTGACCTTCGCGGCGAGGCCAACGCGCTGACCAACCTGGATCCCTCGCTGGAATTCGGCTGGCACCCGGTGGCGCTCGCGCACGAAATCCCAGAAACCGGCGCCTACGCAGCGCGGCTCCTTGGGCGCGACTACGACATCGTCCGAAGCGGGGACGGCTATGCGGCCTCGGGCAGTCCCCACTCGATCACGGAGCGGTTCGGCACGGTCTGGATCGCTGCTCGCGCGCCAGTTCGAGAGCTCATGGAGGACGCGGACGACGCCAACCCGGTGTTCGCGCAGGGCTGGCTCGTGCCCGATGTCGCTGGCTCGCCGGCCGGCGTCCTCGCCGAGAACTTTCTTGACGTCGCCCACTTTCCGTTCGTGCACGTCGGCACCTTCGGGGCAGCCGAGGAGCCCGTGGTCCCACGCTACGAGGTCGAGATTCATCCGGACGGCGGCGGCCTCAGCAGCGTCCAGGAGCAGTGGTTCGACAACCCGGAGGATCCCGGGGTGATCGCCGGCATCCGCCCAGCCCGGCAGCGACGGAGAGCCACGTACACGTATCGCTGGCCGTTCCAGCTCAGCCTGCGACTCGAGGAGCTCGACGCGGGGGCGGTGAAGACAATCCTGTTCTTCCTGCAGCCGCAGGATCTTCGGTCAACGCGCATCTACACCAAGATGCTCCTGCACAACATCGGCGGGGTTCCCACGCCCGGACCCGACGTCATCGCCAATGAGGTCGCCTTCGAGGTCGCAGTCCTCGGCGAGGATCTCGTGCTTCAGCGCGGCATGACCGTCCCTGGCCTGCCCCTCACCCTCGAGGACGAATTGCACGTGCGCTCCGACCGGAGCGGGGTGGCCCTGCGCAGGGTCCTCGACGGCCACCGAACCGAAACGAGCGGCCCCTGAGAGCTCGGGAGCAACAAACCCACTCACGTGAAACGAAGGAGGCCTGCCCCGTGGGGGCAGGCCTCCTTCGCGCAGGGACTACGAGGTCGGGATGACGAGGATCTCGTCCGTCTTGTCCTTCTGGAGCTTGTAGAAGACCCAGTAGAGGACGGCCGCGATAACGAATCCGGCCTCGAAGGTGAAGTCGCCCCAGGATGAGTTCATGGACGGGAACACGCCGACGTACTTGACCTGATTCGAGAACAGCCAGATCGAGACCACGAT
>WLND01000090.1 GCA_009726075.1 Actinomycetota bacterium | reverse complement strand
GGTTGCCCGCTCATCGGCCTCAACGACTCCGGCGGGGCGCGCATCCAGGAGGGCGTCGCATCGCTCGGCCTCTACGGCGAGATCTTCCGCCGCAATGTGCAGGCTTCCGGTGTGATCCCGCAGATCTCGCTCATCATGGGCCCATGCGCCGGCGGGGCGGTGTACTCCCCCGCCATCACCGACTTCATCGTCATGGTCGACAAGACATCGCACATGTTCATCACCGGCCCTGACGTCATCAAGACCGTCACCGGCGAGGACGTGGCGATGGAAGAGCTCGGCGGCGGAGTCACGCACAACCAGAAGTCCGGTGTCGCCCACTACAACGCGGCCGACGAGGAGGATGCCCTCGATTACCTGCGGGCCCTGCTGTCCTATCTGCCGAGCAACAACCTCGAGGATCCGCCGATCTTCGAGAACGAGGCCGATCTCGAGATCAACGACCTCGACCGCGAACTCGACACCCTCATCCCCGACTCCCCGAACCAGCCGTACGACATGCACCGGCTCATCGAACACCTCATGGACGACGGCGACTTCCTCGAAACCCAGTCGCTCTTCGCGCCGAACATCATCTGCGGGTTCGGCCGAGTCGAGGGCCACTCCGTCGGGGTCGTGGCCAACCAGCCGATGCAGTTCGCCGGCACGCTCGACATTGCCGCCTCCGAGAAGGCCGCTCGCTTCGTCCGCACGTGCGATGCCTTCAATATCCCGGTCATCACGCTGGTCGACGTCCCGGGCTTCCTGCCCGGCACCGATCAGGAGTGGGACGGCATCATTCGCCGCGGCGCCAAGCTCATCTACGCGTACGCCGAGGCCACCGTGCCGCTCGTCACGCTGATCACCCGCAAGGCCTACGGCGGCGCGTACGACGTCATGGGCTCAAAGCACCTCGGGGCCGACATCAACCTCGCCTGGCCGACCGCCGAGATCGCGGTCATGGGCGGGCAGGGTGCCGTGAACATCCTGTACCGCAAGGAACTTGCCGCCTCCGACGACCCGGCCGCCGAGCGTGCCCGGCTGCTCGACGAGTATCAGGACACCTTGGCCAACCCGTACGTGGCGGCCGAGCGCGGCTACATCGACCGGGTGATCTACCCGCACGAGACCCGGTCGATGATCGTGCGAGCCCTGCGGTCGCTGCGCAACAAGCGCGGCAATCGACTGCCGCGCAAGCACGGGAACATCCCGCTGTGACACCCGCCGGATCAGATGCGATCCCGGCTCCCCCGTTTCTGCGGCTCATCTCGGGCAACGCGACCGACGAGGAGCTCGCCGCGATCGTCGCCGTGTTCTCGACGCGATCGCGGGGCCGGGCCGTCCCGCCGCCGACCTTGAGCCTGTGGGCCCGAAGGAGCCGGCAGGTCAGGCCTTCGCAGCGCCCGGGCTACGGTTCCTGGCGCGCCTCGACCATGCCTCGGTGACGGAGCCCACACAGGTGACCTGCGTCCGGCTTGTTCTTGCGTCGGCGTCCCCCGCACGCAAGCGTGTCCTCATCGACGCCGGCATCACTCCGATCGTCCAGGTGAGCAACGTCGACGAGGAGACGCTCGGCGACGAACTTGCGCCGATCACGCCTGCAGATCTCGCGCTGGCCCTGGCCAGGGCCAAGGCGCTCGACGTCGCTGCGCACTTCGTCGGGCATGCCGACACCGTCGTCGTCGGGTGCGACTCGGTCTTCGAGCTCGATGGCATCGCCTATGGCAAGCCGCTGACACCGGCCGTCGCGGTCGAGCGGATCCGCATGATGTCCGGACGCACCGGTCACCTGCACACGGGCCACTGGGTCGTCCTCGGCGACCGGTCCGCCGGAGCGATCGCCACGACGAGCATCACCTTCGCGACAATGACCGAGGACGAGATCGACGCGTATGTCGCCACCGGCGAGCCGCTCAACGTCGCAGGCTCGTTCACCCTCGACGGTCACAGTGCCGCGTTCGTCCGCCGAATAGACGGAGATCCGAGCAATGTCATCGGCATCTCGATGCCCACCCTGCGCGACCTCATAGGTGATCTTGGTATCACTTGGCCCCGCCTGTGGGCCATCAGATGAATATCATCGCTACGCTGCCGGTGCGCACTGGGCCAATCGGTCCCGGGCTGCGCCAGAACCCTCTGTCGAAGGAGCACACGTGCGCACCGTCCTGATCGCCAACCGCGGCGAGATCGCAATCCGGGTCATTCGCGCCTGCCGCGACGCGGGCCTCGAGTCGGTCGCCGTCTACACCGACCCTGACCGTGACGCCTTGCACGTTGAGCTCGCTGACCAGGCCATCGCCCTCGGTGGCAGTACGGCCGCCGAGTCGTACCTGGTCATCGACAAGATCCTCGACGCAGCGGCCAAGTCGGGTGCCGACGCGATCCATCCTGGCTATGGCTTCCTTTCGGAGAACGCAGACTTCGCCCAGGCCGTCATCGACGCGGGACTCACCTGGATCGGCCCGCCCCCGGCGGCGATCCGCTCACTCGGAGACAAGGTGTCGGCCCGTCACATCGCGCAGAAGGCCGGGGCACCGCAGGTGCCCGGCACCGCCGACCCGGTCAAGGGCGCCGACGAGGTCGTCGCATTCGCCAAGGAGTTCGGGCTTCCGGTCGCGATCAAGGCTGCATTCGGTGGCGGCGGACGCGGCCTCAAGGTGGCCCGCAACCTCGAGGAGATCCCCGAGCTGTTCGACTCGGCGGTGCGCGAGGCCATTGCCGCGTTCGGCCGCGGCGAGTGCTTCGTCGAGCGGTACCTCGACAACCCCCGTCACGTCGAGACCCAGTGCCTCGCCGACCAGCACGGCAATGTCGTGGTCGTTTCGACGCGCGACTGCTCACTGCAGCGGCGCCATCAGAAGCTGGTCGAGGAGGCGCCCGCGCCGTTCCTGTCGCAGCATCAGATCGACGAGCTCTATGCCTCGTCCAAGGCGATCCTCAAGGAGGCGGGCTACACCAACGCCGGAACCTGCGAGTTCCTCGTCGGCACCGATGGCACCATCTCATTCCTCGAGGTGAACACCCGCCTGCAGGTCGAGCACCCGGTGACCGAGGAGGTCGCGGGCATCGACCTCGTCCGCGAGCAGTTCCGCATCGCCGAGGGCGGTGTCATCGACTACGCCGACCCGGTGCTGCGCGGCCACTCCTTCGAGTTCCGCATCAACGGCGAGGACCCGGGACGCGGCTTCCTGCCGGCACCCGGCGTGCTCAGCGTCTGGAGCCCGCCGAGCGGCCCCGGCATCCGCGTCGACGCCGGGTTCAAGTCGGGCGATGTCATCGGCGGCAACTTCGACTCCCTGCTCGCCAAGCTCATCGTGACCGGCAAGGACCGCCAGGAGGCGCTCGAGCGCTCACGGAGGGCGCTCGATGAGTTCGCCATCGACGGCATTGCCACGGCGCTGACCTTCCATCGCGTCGTCGTCCGCGATCCTGCGTTCGCGCCGGCAGACCCGTCCGAACCCTTCACCGTCCACACTCGCTGGATTGAGACAGAGTTCGTCAACGAGATCCCTGCCTTCGTGGCGACGGGGGCCGAGATCGAGCCGACCCCGGAGCGCGAGACCGTCGTGCTCGAGGTCAACGGCAAGCGCATGACCGTGAGCCTGCCCGCTGGCCTCGGCGGCGCTGCCCCGGCCAAGGGTGCCGGCCCGGCCAAGCGGTCTGCCAAGAAGGCGGCCGGAGCCGCCTCGGGCGACTCGCTCACCGCCCCCATGCAGGGCACCATCGTGAAGGTCGAGGCGACCGAGGGACAGGTCGTCGCAGCCGGCGATCTCATCGTGGTGCTCGAGGCCATGAAGATGGAGCAGCCCCTCACGGCCCACAAGGCCGGCACGGTCACCGGCCTCACCGCTGAGCAGGGAGCGACCGTCTCGGCGGGCACTGTCCTGTGCGAGATCAAGGACTAGTCGGCCGCAATATCGGGGCGACTACCCGCGTGTCGGTTCGGGCCCGTAGTGTGCGCCCATGCCTACCAAGCGCCTGCTCGTCCTCATCGCACTGTTCGTGAGTTTCATGGTCGGGGTCGCCCCTGCGGCGTTCGCCTCCGCGGAGGTCGACTCTGCCGCTGCAGCGCTCAAGGGTGGCGCGTCGGTCTACAACGATCCCGCCGCCGAGAAGGCACTCTCCGACAGCGACGTCGCGTTGCTGACCGACCAGATCGCGGCGACCAAGCTGCCGATCTTCGTGGCGGTGCTGCCTGAGTCGACCGGCGACGTCGAGCAGGTCCTGGTCGAGCTCAAGGACGCCGTGAACATGGGCGGCATCTACGCCGTCGTCGTCGGGAACAAGTTCCGGGCGAAGTCGACCTCCGGCAGTGCCGCTGCCC
This sequence comes from Actinomycetota bacterium, assembly GCA_009726075.1. Lineage (GTDB taxonomy): Bacteria > Actinomycetota > Actinomycetes > S36-B12 > S36-B12 > WLND01. The sequence goes on along the minus strand of WLND01000090.1, from coordinate 2,526 downwards.
TGGCAACCGAGGCCTTCCGCTCCGAGAAGGCCAACGGAGTGGCGGCGGTGCTCACTGAATTCGTCAATCTCGCCGACGTTCAGTTCAACGGTGCCGATGCTGCCTCCGTCGATTCAGGTTCCAACTCAGCGGCCGACACCATCTTCGGGCTGGTCTTCGGCGCCCTTTGCCTCCTGATCCCGATCGGCATCGTGGTGTTCGTGATCATCTTCTTCGTGCGCAAGCGCAAGCGCGGCGCTCAGGATCTTGCCGATGTGAAGGTCACGGTCGACGAGGACATCACCGAGTTCGGCGAGCGCCTCGCCGCCTTCGACACCTCGAACCCCGCCCTGGACGATGCCGGGCGAACCGACCTGCAGAATGCCCTGAACTCCTACGACAAGGCCAAGTCTGCGGCCGACCGGCTTCGCGGCGTTGCCTACGTGTCACTGGTCACCGCCCCGCTCGAGGAGGGGCGCTACTCGCTCAGCTGCGTCGAGGCGCGCCTGGCCGGTCAGCCGTTGCCGGAGCGACGCGCACCCTGCTTCGTCGATCCGCGCCATGGTCCGAGCGTTGCCGATGTCACGTGGGAGGCTCCAGGCCTTTCGTCGCGACAGGTGCCGATGTGCGCCGCCTGCCAGCTCGCCGTCCAGACAGGCAACAGCCCGCTCAGCCGCCAGGTCAGCGGGCGCTCGGGGTCCATGCCCTACTGGATGGCCGGACCGCAGTACAACTCGTACGCCCGCGGGTACTACTCGCCGTACGACAGCATGATGACGCCGGTCTGGGTCGGCACCGCCGTCGGCATGGGCGCTGGCGCACAGCACAATCACGGCGGCGGCTCGAACTACCATGCCTCCGCCACGGACTGGAGTTCCACGACCGGTGGCGACTTCGGCGGTGGCGGTGGCGACAGTGGAGGCGGCAGCAGCGGCGGCGGCGACTTCTAGCCTCCCCAACGCCTCAGCCCTCCCCGTCCCCTCCCCCCTCCCGTCCCCCGGTCTTTTGCGCCCGATAGTGGCGCAAATGACCGGGGGACGGGCGTTTCGGGGCTGATTCGTTCATCCTGTCCGGCCCATGCCGGGGGATGGGCCGATTTTCGTGACGAGGGCCCGGCCCGTACCGTGGCTGACATGACCCCCAAACGACCGTCGCGCTCCCTCGTCCTGGCCGGGTTCGCCCTCGTCGCGCTGACCCTGTTCGGACCGGCATCGGCTGCCTCGGCCGCTGGCGAGATCGAGCCTGCAGCCGCCGCCTTGCGCAGCGGCGCGTCGGTCTACAGCGATCCGGCCGCCGAGAAGGCGCTGTCGTCCAGTGAGATCTCCGCCCTGTCCGACCAGATTGCGGCGACCAAACTCCCGATCTTCATGGCCGTGCTCCCGGCTTCCGCCGGCGCCGACGCCGATGCGGTGCTGGTCGAGTTGAAGGACGCCGTCGGCCTGGGCGGCATCTACGCGGTCGTCGCGGGCGATTCATTTCGGGCCGGCTCGACCTCCGGCAGCGCAGGGGCCCTGGCGACGTCCGCCTTTCGCTCCCAGCGAGACAACGGTGTCGCGGCCGTTCTCGGGGAGTTCGTAAGCCTCGCCGACGCCCAGTTCAACGGCAGCGGCGCGGCCGGGCAACCTGCGCGCGACACCGCTGGCGGTGGCACCGAGACCGTCGTCCTCCTCGTCATGTTCTTCGGGGCCGCAGTGGTGTTGGTTGTCGTCATCGTGCGCCGACGACGCAGGCAGGCGCTCCAGCTCGCGCAGGTGCGCACGGCCATCGATGAGGACGTCACCGAATTCGGTGAGCGTCTGGGGCGTTTCGACACCACGAATTCGAGCCTCGACGAGGGTGGCCTCGCCGACATGCAGCGCGCGCTCGACGACTACGAGTCGGCAAAGTCGTCAGCGGTCGCCATGCGTTCGGCCAGCGATGCTTCGCGGGTGACGGCTTCCCTTGAGGACGGACGCTTCGCAGTGGCGTGCGTTGAGGCCCGACTGCGCAGCCAGCCGCTGCCTGAGCGACGAGCTCCCTGCTTCGTCGATCCCCGGCACGGCCCGAGCGTGGCTGACATCCAGTGGCAGGCTCCCGGGCTGTCGATGCGCGAGGTGCCAATGTGCGCCGCCTGCCGCACCGATGTCGAGACGGGCAACAACCCCCTGGCCCGCGAGGTCGACACCGGGTCGGGCCGCCAGCCGTACTGGCAGGCGGGCTCGCAGTTCGCCCCGTACGCGCAGGGGTACTACTCGCCCTTTGGCAACGTCATGGGCGCCGTGCTCATGGGCACGATGCTCAGCAGCATGTGGAGCTCGCCCGGGATCACGTCGGCTGCAAGCGGCGTGGAGTCTGCCGGCTTCGGGGGCTGGGGTTCTGGCGGAGGCGGGGGCGACTTCGGCGGCGGCGACTTCGGCGGGGGCGACTTCTAGCGAGCATCCGGACTGGATGGGATGAACGAAACCCCGGCACATCGCCCCTCTCCCGGGGGGGGGGGGGGGGGGGGGGGGGGGGGGGGGGGGGGGGGGGGGGGGGGGGGGGGGGGGGGGGGGGGGGGGGGGGGGGGGG
>WLND01000009.1 GCA_009726075.1 Actinomycetota bacterium | reverse complement strand
TCAGGACAATCTCCCCACCTCGACCCTGCCGGCGACTGACCCGCGCAGCCCCTACGCCCCCCGAATCGCAGCAGAGCTCGTCCAGGGCCGGCCCCCGGGCTTCTGCACCGGCTGCCCGGAGCGTCCGATCTTCGCCGCCCTCACCCTCGCCCAGCGCGAGGTCGGCGAGCACCATGTGAGTGCCGATATCGGGTGCCACCTGTTCTCGATCAACGCGCCGTTCAACATCGGGGCTACGACCATGGGCTACGGCCTGGGCTCAGCAGGCGCAGCAGCACTGAACGGCAAGGATGGCAAGAAGCGTCCGATCGCCATCATGGGCGACGGCGGCTTCTGGCACAACGGGCTCACGAGCGGGGTCGGCAACGCGGTCTTCAACGAGAATGATCAATTGCTCGTCATCGTCGACAACGCCTACAGTGCCGCGACCGGAGGTCAGGACATCCTCTCGTCGAAGGCAGACAATCCACTGCGCTCGACCAAGCACTCGATCGAGAAGGCCGTGCGAGGCGTCGGGGTGCGCTGGTCCCGGACGATGACGAATACCTTCAAGGTCGACGAGATGCGCGACCTCTTCAAGGAGGCGCTCACCTCGACTGAGAAGGGCCCCAAGGTGATCATCGCGCAGAGCGAATGCACCTTGAATCGGACGCGGCGCGAGAAGCCGCTCATCGCAAAGCGCATCAAGGAGGGCAAGCGAGTCGTCCGCGAGCGATTCGGAGTCGACCCGGAAACTTGCACGGGTGATCACTCCTGCATCCGGATCTCCGGGTGCCCCTCGCTCACCATCGGACCGAACCCCGATCCGATGCGGCAGGACCCCATCGCCACGGTGCTCAACAGCTGCGTCGGCTGCGGCCTGTGCGGCGAGAACGCCCACGCCGCCGCCCTGTGCCCGTCGTTCTACCGCACCGAGATCATCACGAACCCCAGTCGCTGGGACCGAATGAAGACGGCGATCCGCAGCCGCTACATCGAATTCCTCCAGCACGGCGTCGAGCGCCGCCTCGCAGGCCTCGAGCCCTCCTAGCCTCCGAGGCCCCCGACCACTCCCCCACCGAGCCCACACCCGAGGAAAAGGCCCCATGACCACCGTGACCGACCCGCCAGCGCGATCCGCCGGGCACCAGCGTCCCATCACCATGGCCATTCTCGCGATGGGCGGTGAGGGCGGCGGAGTGCTCTCCGACTGGACGGTTGCCCTCGCAGAGGCCAATGGGTATTTCGCCCAGAGCACGTCGGTGCCCGGCGTGGCTCAGCGCACGGGCGCGACCGTCTACTACGCCGAACTCTTCCCGAAGCAGGTCGGCGTCGCGCACCAGCCGGAGCCCGTTCTCAGCACAATGCCCACCCCGGGCGAGCTCGATATCGTCGTTGCCTCCGAGCTCATGGAAGCCGGCCGAGCAGTGCAGCGGGGATTCTCCACCCCCGATCGCACGACACTCATCGCCTCGACGAGCCGTACCTACGCAATGCCGGAGCGCACTGCGATGGGCGACGGCCGCGTCGACTCCGCCGGCCTGATCGAGGCCGCGATCGGCGCCTCGAAGCGTTTCATCCGCGGAGATTTCGCAAGGATGGCCGAGGACACCGGAAGCGTGATCAGTGCCGTGCTGTTCGGTGCCCTCGCCGGCGCGGGCGTGCTCCCATTCACCCGCGAGCAATTCGAGGAAGCGATCCGCTCGGGCGGCAAGGGCGTGGAACCCAGCCTGAGGGCCTTCGCAGAGGGATATCGCATCGCCGCAGCCCCGCCACGACCCGTCACCGACATCAGCATCGGAACGCGACCCGCAGACCTGCCGGACGAGGGACCAGATCCCGCCGACATCGCGCGCGCGATCAGTGATTCCGCCTCGCTTGTCGGAATCAAGCTCCAGCCACAGGCCCGCCGCATCGCCGACTCGTTTCCCGCGCAGGCACGCTTCATGCTGGTGAACGGAATCAAGCGCACGGCTGAGTATCAGGACGTGGCCTACGCCGACGAGTACCTCGACCGCCTGTCCCTGATCGCCGACCTCGAAGCACACGGTGATGGCTCAAACCGGCTCACGGCCGAGGCCGCTCGATTCACTGCCCTGTGGATGACGTACGAGGACACCATCCGCGTCGCCTTCCACAAGACCCGCCGGCGGAGGTTTGACCGGGTGGGCAAGGAAGCACGCGTCGACGGTGCACAGGTGATGCAGGTACGCGAGTTCCTGCATCCGCAGGTCGAGGAGATCAGCGACACCCTCCCCACCGCGCTCGGTCGTTGGCTGCTGAATTCGTCCGTAATGAAGGCCCTTATTCACAAGGCGACCCACAAGGGCATCAAGATCCAGACCACATCGGTTGGCGGCTTCACCGTGCTTTACCTGCTCGCGCGACTGCGCCCCATCCGCCGTCGGTCGCTTCGGTTTGGCCTCGAACAGCAGCGCATCGATGCCTGGCTCGGGCTGGCCCGAAGCCATGCTCCCCAGAACTACGACCTCGCCTATGAAATCGTGCTGTGCCAGCAGGTCGTCAAGGGCTACGGCGAGACCCACGCCAACGGCATGCGCAACTTCACCGACCTCATGGGCGTACTGCCCCTCATCTCAGGCGATCCGACGGCCGCCGCGCGGCTGCGGAACCTACGGGCAGCGGCTCTGGCCGATGAGACTGGTCAGCAACTGCAGGCGGCACTGAGCGCTGCGTCGATGACCGCCAGCTGACCCGGTTTTCCGGCGTTTGCTCGTGGGAGACTCAACCATGGCCGACAGCGCGAACGGGTTCAGCGGATTCGCGTCCGAGGCCTTCGAGTTCTACGAGACTCTCGCCGATAACAACACCCGTGCATGGTGGGCAGACCATAAGGCCGACTACGAACACCTCGTGCGGGGGCCGCTGACCGCGTTGCTGGCCGAGCTCGCCGAGGAGTTCGGCACGGCGCACATCTACCGCCCGTATCGCGATGCCCGATTTAGCGCTGACAAGACGCCGCTCAAGGATCATCAGGGCGCGGTGGTGCAGCTCGAGGACGCCATTGCCTACTACGTGCAGGTGTCGGCCAAGGGCCTCCTCGTCGGCGCCGGCTGGTACTCCCCGCAGGGCGACCAGATGCGCCGCTATCGGGACTCGGTCGACGGGCCGGTCGGGGCCGAACTCGAACGCATCCTCGGTGGCCTGTCCAACCGCTTTGAGATCGACGGACGCCCGTTGAAGACCAAGCCCCGTGGGTACGACACGGACAACCCTCGGATCGACCTGCTCCGCTACCGCATGCTCATCGCCTCGTGCGCCTATCCCGTGGAGCCATGGCTCGGAACGCGCAAGGCGCTGACCACCGTTCGAGCCGACTGGCGGGCCGTCCGTCCGCTCGCCGAATGGCTCGCCGACCACGTGGGACCAGGGCAGGACCCGGCGGACGACGCCTGAGCGCCGCAGGGCCCGAGCCCGTGAACCACCTGCTGATCAGGCTTCGTTCGTCGGCGGCATGCCCGGCAATGGCCGGTCCTTCCGGAAAGGCCAGACGAACTCGCGCCCGCCCGTGATTCCGGAGGGTCGGAAGAGGAGCATGCCAACCAGGATCAACCCGAGGACGATGGCCCGCGCTCCCTGCGGAACCGTCACGATGAAGTTCCCGATCTCGAGTCCGTTCTGCATGCGGACCAGCAGGACGTCGACGAGGCTGAACACCAGGGTGCCGATAACCGCGCCGCTGAGCGAGAGCATGCCACCGAGGACCAGCATGGCCAGCGTGATGAACGTGAGCTCGATATTCAATTGGCTCGACTGCACGACTCTGTTGGTGAGCGCGAAGAGGCCTCCGGCCACCCCGGCCACGATGCCCGACACGGCGAACACGATGATCCGCTGGCTCACCACATTGATGCCTGACGATGCTGCGGCGATCCCGTCCTCCCTCGCTGCTCTCAGCAGACGAGACGGCTTCGTGCGCTGGAAGAGCCAGGCCGCGACGATGGCCGCCATGGCGAAGAGCATCGTGGTCTGGAGATTCAGCACATCCGGGATGCCGACCATGGACTGACCGCTGCGCGGCCCGATGCTCGACCAGTAGGTGAGCACCTGATTCACGACGCCCAGGAGGGCGAACGTGGCGATACCAGCCTGAAGGCCGTTCAGGCGCATGAGGACGGGCGAGACCACGAGGGCGAGGAGGCCGCCGACGATTCCACCAATGAGCACGGCCACGAACCACGGGGCATTGAGGTCGAACAGGAATGGGAAAAGGTCGGGAAGCAGGTTGCGCTTGAGCTCTGGCTCGATCGTCAGCAGGCCGACGGTCCAGGCCCCGACAGCGACGAAGGCCACGTGGCCGAAGCTGAGGACGCCTGACGTCCCGATGAAGATCTGCAGCGCCACCACGATGATGAGGTTCACGAGCGCATACTGCAGTTGCACCTGCACGCTGTCGCCAAGGAAACTGTTGACCAGCGTCACGAGGTACACGATCGCCAGCAGGCTGATAAGGGACCAGATGGGGCCGAGGCGGTACCACAGCCCGCGGGGTGCGCTCAGTGCGACCTCGTCCGACGTTGCCGTGCGATCGATCACGTGCGTGCCACCCCGCGTCCCTTGATGAGCAAACCAGATGGTCGAAAGAGCAGGACCCCGATCACGAGCACGAACACGAAGGCATCCTTGAAGTTGCTCATCTCCTGGGGCAGCCAGGTCGCGAGCATTGACGTCGCGAACCCGACGAGGAAACCACCCGCCAGTGATCCCGAGATCTTGTCGATGCCGCCGATAACCGCGCCCACCAGGGCAAGGATCGTGATTTGCACCCCGAAGCTCGGGCCGACCGCACCCGTCTGCACCGTGAGCACGAACGCCACGGCCGCAGAGAGAATGCCGCTGAGTGCAAACGAAAGGCCGATGACGCGGCCCGCCGGAATACCGACGAGTCTGGCCGTCTTGAAGTCGGCAGCCGCAGCCTTGAGCTGCAGCCCCTGACTGGTTCGCGTGAGGAACAGCTGGAGTCCGAGCAGGAGGGCTCCAGCGATGACGATGGTCGCGATCGAGAGCAATTGCACGCGAACGCCCGCGAATTCGACGGTCTGCGCGAGCCCGCTCGCGACGGGCGCCGTACGCACGTTGTTGGAGAACATCAACTCGTATACGCGTTGAATGAGGAAGCTCAGTCCGAAGGACGCGATGAGCAGGGTTGCGGGATTGGCCGTTCGCATGCGCGAGAAGACCGCGAACTCCATGAGGAGCGACATGGCAATGGCCACGAGGATCGACAGCGGGATCGCGACATACCAGCCGAGATCCCAGGTGAAGATGAGGCAATAGGCCGAACCGGTGATGATCTCGGCCTGGGCGAAGTTGGCCAGCCGGATCACCCCGAACACGAGGCCAATGGCCAATGCCGCAAGGCCGAGGGTCGCCCCGGCTGAGAGCGCATCAACGATCGACTGGATCAACTGCGACATCATCCGAAGTACGCCTTCGTCAACACGTCCACCTTTTCGGCATCCTCTGGCTTCAGGGTCAGGGTGATCTCTCCGTCGTGGAGGACGAAGGTTCGATCGCAGAAGGCAATGGTGAACTCGGCCCGCTGCTCGACCACGAGCACCGCCTTGCCCGCCCCTCGAATGAGGTCAAGGGCCTCGAACACCGTGTCGACGGCCGTGGGCGAAAGCCCGAGGCTCGGCTCGTCAAGCATGAGGATGTCCGGGTCGCTCATGAGCGCCCGGCCGATTGCGAGCTGCTGCTGCTGCCCGCCCGACAGCAGGCCCGCCTGCCGGTGGCCGAAATCACGAAGGATCGGGAACATCGTGAGGATCTGCTCGAGGGCCTCGGCGTACCCGCTTCGATCGCGGCGGCCGACGGCGCCGAGCCGAAGGTTGTCGGCGACGGTCAGCTCAGCGAACACGTGACGTCCCTCGGGCACGAGTGCGACGCCCGTGCGCACGACCTTCTCCGGCGGCAGCCCCGCGATATCGCGGCCATCAACGAGGACACGGCCCGTGCGGCCGATCGCTCCCATGATCGCCAGCAGGGTCGAGGACTTGCCCGCACCGTTCGGACCGATCAGGCCGACGGCCTCCCCGGCCTTCACTTCCAGGCTGATCCCCCGAACAGCTGGCACCCCTCCGTAGGCGACGTGCAGGTTCTCAACGACGAGGCCCGAGCCGATGCTGCCCCGGGCACTGCCGTTGTCACCGATGGACACTGCCGCTCCTTCCCAGGTATGCCTCGACAAGTTCTTCGCTGCCACGAACCTCATCCGGCGTCCCCTCGAGGAGGGTCTTGCCCTCGACGAGGACATGGATGCGATCGCAGACATCAAGGATGAGGCGGACGTTGTGGTCGATGAGGACGACGCCGAGGCCGCGATCTCGAAGGGCTCTGATGTTGTCGGAGAAATCGCCGATTTCTCCCTCGTTGAGCCCCGCGGCCGGTTCGTCGAGCAGCACGTAGGACGGGGATCCGGCAAGCGCGCGAGCGACTCCAACCCGGCGCTCCACTCCGTGCGGCAGCGAACTCGCCGCGTGCCCCGCGAGGTGGGTGAGGCCAAATGAGTCGAGGAGTGTGTCGGCCGTCTGGCCGGCCGCCTTGCGATGCTGGCCGGTGCCGATCGCGGTGACGACGATGTTCTCGCGCACGGTCAGGCCGCTGAACAGATGTCCGTGCTGAAAGGTGCGAGCCAGGCCGTGCCGGGCCCGGATGTGCGGCTTCGCGCGCGTGATGTCATCACCGTCGAGGGTGACTGAGCCGGAGTCCGGGAGGTCGTAGCCGCTCATGATGTTCACGAGCGTCGACTTGCCGGCCCCGTTCGGTCCGATGAGGCCGAGCACCTGACCGGGCTCGACCCCAAGGCTGACATCCGTGAGTGCGTGCACTCCGGCGAATGAACGGGTCACCCCGGTCACGCGCAGCGCGCGTGACCGGGGGACCTGAGTGTCGATCATTACGGGAAGACGACCTTCTCGGGGGCAACAGCCTCGATGAAGTTCAGCTTGCCGTCCTTGACCTCGAGGATCGCCATCGGGCGGCCCACGTTGATGTGCAGGTCAGGGGAGAACGAGGTCGGGCCGGCCAGTGTCGGCACGTCCTTGAATCCCTCGAGCGCTGCGGTCAGCTTGTCGCCGTCCCAGCTGCCGGCCTGCTTGTACGCCTCGAGGATCACCTGAAGCGTGGTCGGGCCGGTGACGAAGCCACCGACATCCGGCTTGGCGCCGTACTGCTTCTCGTATGCGGCCGCGTAGTCGTTGACGGCTGCGTTGGCATCGTCACCGTTCTTGGCGTTGTACGTGACGACGTAGTAGTCGGACAGATTCGGGATAGCGCCGACCCAGAAGTCGCCGTCCATGCCGAAACCGGAGACGATCGGGGTTGCGAGGCCGCCATCGCGGATCTCCTTGGCGACGGTGCCGCCACCCGGGTTGTACCCGCAGTTGATGATGACGTCGGGAGCGCCCGCCGCCGAGATCTTCGACACGGTCTCCTTGACGGAATCACCCTGGACGTAGTCGTAGGACTTCACGACCGTGCCACCGAGCTCGGTGAAGCGCTTCTCGAACACGGCGCACTGGTTCTGCGTGTACTTGATCGAGGTGTCCTTGAGCAGGACGGCGTTCTTCCAGCCCTTGCTGTTGGCGAACTCGGCCATGACCGATGCCTCGCCGGGTACGCCATCGCCCATGGAGAAGCCGAGCTTGAGGCCGCCCTTGGGACCGTAGATCGGGTCACCGATGCACGGCGCGACGTTGAGGATGTTCTTGCCCTCTGCGACGAGCGCTGCCGGGGAGGAGACGTCGTAGTCGCAGGTGACGACGAGGACGTTGGCACCCTTGCCGATGACCTCTTCGGCCGCCGGGGCGTACTTCTCGAACTTGGTCTCGGTGTCGATGAACTCGACCTTGATCGGCTGCCCGTTGACGCCACCTGCGGCGTTGACTGCGTCAACCTCCATGAGAAGCGCGTTGCGAGCCGGCGTGTCGATCGGGCCCATGAAGCCAGAGCCTGCCTGCACGATGCCGAGAACGAGCGGGTCACCGCTCGGCGCGGCAGCTGATGCAGCGGTTGATGCCGCGGCCGAAGCCTCTGCGGGCGCCGAGCTTGCCTCGGAACTGGTAGATCCGGACGACACGCATCCGGCCAAGACGAGCGAACTAGCACCGACTGCCGCCGCTACTGCCATGAGACGAACCCTCATGCCACCTCCTGATTGAGTGAGGGCCAACTGGCCCTGCCCTGCTACGAATCTCCTCCGCGGGTGCGGAGTCGATGAATTGTGACATTTGATCAAGGACCGTTCAAGCGATTTCGACGGTCGTTACAAGATGTTTACCTGACGAGCGTCAGATTAACGCAATACGCAGCGGGCCGAGGGCTATTCCGCCGCAAGCAAACCGGACACGATCTCCCCCGCCCGAGGCAGGGACACCGGCGGGGCCGGATCGCCGCTCAGCTCGGCCAGGGATTCAGCCGACATGCGCACCGACGTATCGAGGTGCGCCACCATCCAACGCACCGCATCATCGCCATCGCCCCGGCCGAGGGCCGCGAGCAACTGCGCGTGCTCGTTATCGCGCTCCCCCTGCATCTCGTGGCGACGCAGGGCACCCACTCGATAGCGCTCCGAATTGCGCCACGCAGGCAGGATGCTGCGGACGATCCACACGCGGCGTGATGCCTCGTAGAGCGCGAAGTGAAACCGCTCGTGGGCATCGCGTTCGCCAACGCGATCCCCAGCAGCCTCGGCCCTGGCCCGATCATCGAGTGCCGCGGACGCCTTCTCGTGGTCCTCCGGGCCAAAGCGCTTGGCTGCCTCCCAGACCGCGATGCTCTCGAGATGGACCCGGGTGAAGTAGGTGTCCTGAAGGTCATCGATGGTCATCTCGCGGACGCGGGCGCCCTTGCGAGGTTCGATTTCGACGAGGTCAAGGGCAGCCAGCCGACGGATTGCCTCGCGAACCGGCATCATGCTCATGCCGAGTTGCTCGGAGAGCTCCTTGAGCCGCAGGGGCGCTCCTGGTGGGATGCGGCCGTCCACGATCGCATCGAACAGGGCCTGGGCCGCGACGTCCGAGGCGCTTTCGAGCTGAGCCTTCGTGAGCATGGTCGGAATTTATCAAATATCGCATGTCACAGGGCGGCAATGCGGCCGACCGCCTGACGTGCCTTGCGCTCAGACGACAACCGCTAGGCGGAATGGTCGCGAGTGAATTCCTGCGGACGGGACAGCGCTTCGCTGACCGCCGTCGGCCAGGCCGCCGAACCGCTTGACGTGCTCGAGGCGTGCACGATCACGTAGGAGCCGGTGATGGCCCGGGATCCATCGGCCTTCCGGACCTCGAAGTCAAACGAGCACGACGAGGTACCGACACGTGCGACCGAGACGCTCACATCGATGACGTCGCTGAAATACAGCCGATCGGCGTAGTCGACCTCGATGTGCACGCGAGGGATGCGATCGATGAGCGCCGGTTCGACGCCCAGGCACCGGAACAACAGGTGCTCGGCCTCCTCGAGCCAGCGAAAGGCGGCCGAGAAGTGGTTGTGGCCGGCGGCATCGGTCTCATTCCACGCCACGCGGCGACGAACGGTGATGGCAGCCCCGGCGCCGGTCACAGGCGGCACGCGTGGATATCGGTCACGAGGATGCCGCGGGCACCCATGTCGTACAACTCGTCCATGATGCGATGAACATCGGCCGCCGGAACCATCGCGCGCACGGCCGACCACCGAGGGTCGTGCAATGACGAGACGGTGGGCGACTCGAGTCCCGGCGTGATGACGCATGCTCGCTCGAGGAGCGAGGTCTCGATGTCGTAGTCGACGAGGACGTACGACCTGGCAACCATGACGCTGTGGAGGCGTCGGACGAACGTGTCGACGGCGAGATCTGCCGGGGCACCGATCCGCCGGACGACCAGCGCCTCTGACCTGAGGAGCACGTCGCCCACGAGCTCAAGGCCCGCACGCTTCAACGTCGTGCCTGTCGCGACGACGTCGGCCACTGCATCGGCCACCCCGAGGGCAACTGCGTTCTCGACCGCGCCGTCGAGGCGGACGACCCGGGCCTCGATGCCCTGCTCGGTGAGCCAGGCGTTGAGCAGGCCCGCGTACGACGTGGCAATGCGCTTGCCTGCGAGATCGGCCGGCACCGTGGCCATTCCCTTGGGCGCGGCCAACCTGAAATTGGAGGGGGCGAAGCCCAGGGGCAGCAGTTCGGTGGCGCTCGCGCCCGAGTCGAGCAGCATGTCGCGGCCGGTTATACCGGCATCCAGGGTGCCCTCCCCGACGTAGATGGCGATGTCCTTCGGGCGCAGGAAGAAGAACTCGACATCGTTGATCGGGTCATGGACGACGAGGTCGCGGACCCCCGCATCACGCAGGTAACCCGCCTCGAGCAGCATGCTTCGCGCGGGTTCAGCGAGTTGACCCTTGTTCGGTACTGCAACCTTGAGCATGAGGGGTCAGAGCCGCCGATACACGTCGTCAAGGCTCACGTGCGATGCAAGCATGAGGACCTGCACGTGATAGAGCAGTTGGGAGATCTCCTCGGCGGTCCGCTCCGGTCCCTCGTGCTCCGCCGCCATCCAGGACTCGGCGGCCTCCTCGACCACTTTCTTGCCGACCGCGTGGACTCCCTGCGCGAGCAACCTCACCGTGCCGGAATCCTCGTCGCCGTACGAAGTCTTGCGAACCAGCTCGGCATAGAGCTCATCGAACGTCTTCACGACCTCAGCCTAGGCCTGAACGGACGCCTGAAGCGCACGCAGGGCAGCCACGCTGGTGAGCGCCGCCCACGTGGCCTCGGCTCCCTTGTCCTCGACAGCGCCCGGAAGGCCGGCCCGATCGAGGGCCTGCTGCTCGTTGTCGCAGGTGAGCAGGCCGAAGCCCACCGGCACCATCGTGTCGAGCGCCACCTGGGCCAGGCCTGATGTCGCCGCGTCGCACACGTACTCAAAGTGGGGCGTGCCGCCCCGGATGATGACGCCCAGGGCGACCACGGCATCGAATCGCCCGGACACGGCGCAGGCCTTGGCCAGCAGCGGCAGCTCAAAGGCTCCGGAAACCCTCATGACCGTTGCCTCCGCGCGGGACTCGCCGCAGGCACGGACGGCGCCGTCGAGCAGGCCGGTCATGACGACCTCGTGCCATGAGGCCGCAATGACGGCGACGCGTACCCCGGGGGCATCGATCCCACCCGTCGGTGCGCCGGCACCGCTCACGATGCAGGCTCGATTGAGGCGCCACCAGCGCCTGTCTCGGCGATCTGGGCCCCGGTGCCGGTCATGGTGTGGCCCATGCGCTCGACCTTCGTGCGCAGGTAATCGGCGTTGTGATCATTCGCGACGATCTCGAGCGGGACCGGCTCGACAATAGACAGGCCGTAGCCTTCAAGCCCCGCCCGCTTGGTCGGATTGTTCGTGAGCAACCGCATGCTCCTGATACCGAGGTCGGCCAGGATCTGCGCCCCGGTGCCGTAGTCGCGTGCATCGGCCGGCAGCCCCAGCTCCAGGTTCGCATCGACGGTGTCGCGTCCGTTGTCCTGGAGTTCGTAGGCCTGGAGCTTGTGCAGCAGTCCGATGCCTCGTCCCTCGTGGCCCCGGATGTACAGAACGACGCCACGGCCCTCCTCCGCTATGCGCCGCAGCGCGGCCTGGAGTTGCGGACCGCAATCGCACCGCAACGACCCGAAGACGTCGCCGGTCAGGCACTCGGAATGGACGCGCACGAGCACGTCGTCGCCGGCGCCGATCTCGCCACGGACCAGGGCAATGTGCTCGATGCCGTCGATCTCGCTGCGGAAGCCGACCGCAACGAAGTCGCCGAAGGCGGTGGGGAGCAGCGCTGAGGCCACCTGGTGAACGAGGTGCTCGTTCTTGCGGCGGTACCGAATGAGATCTGCGATGGAGACGAGCATGAGCCCGTGCTCGTCGGCAAACGCCCGGCAGTCGGCCGCATTCATCATGGTGCCGACGTCGTTGACCATCTCGCACAGGGCGCCGGCCGGCGACAGCCCGGCCAGGCGGGTGAGATCGACCGCAGCCTCGGTGTGCCCGGCACGACGCAGGACGCCACCGGTCACGGCACGCAGGGGCATGACATGCCCCGGACGGGTGAGATCCCAGGGCTCTGTGGCGGAGTCGGCGAGAACCCGGATCGTATGGGCGCGGTCCTCGGCGGAGATGCCGGTGCCGACCACGTCGCGCGCATCGACGGACACGGCGTAGGCAGTGCCCTTCCTGTCCTCGTTCACGGCGGTCATTGGCGGGAGCCCGAGGTGGTCGAGGATTGTCCCGTCCATGCCGACGCAGATGTAGCCCGAGGTGTACCGGATCATGAATGCGGTGAGCGCCGCCGTGGCGGCAGAGGCCGCGAAGATGAGGTCTCCCTCGTTCTCCCTGTCCTCGTCGTCGACGACGATGATCGCCTCGCCCCGGCGGATCGCGTCGATTGCAGACTCGATGGGATCCATGCGCACGGCGCCCTCCGCGGTCGGGCGCTGTGTTGGCACGGGTTGATCGAGGGCTGCGATGACGTCCGGAGTGGGATCCTCCAGGTACATCTGATCTGCTGGGATCACGAGAGCCTTCCTTGCATCAGGCGTTCGACGTACTTGGCAATAGCATCGACTTCAAGGTTCACTACGTCGCCCACCTGTCGGACGCCGAGCGTTGTCTCCGCCAGCGTCGTTGGAATAAGCGACACGCTGAATGACGCATCGTCGACCGCAACCACCGTCAGCGAGACACCATCCACCGTAATCGACCCCTTCTCGACCACATAGCGGTTCAGGGCTTCCGGGAGGGAGACGTGCATCACGGTCCAGTGCTCGTCGGGCACGATCGATTCGATCCGCCCCGTGCCGTCGACGTGACCCTGCACGAGGTGACCGCCGAGGCGTGAGTCCAGCCGCGCGGCCCGCTCGAGGTTGACCTCTGCCCCCGCGACCGCTGACCCCAGCGAACTGCGCTTGAGGGTCTCGTCCATCACGTCGGCCGTGAAGTAGTCGGGCCCGAGCTCGACGACGGTCAGGCAGACCCCGTTTACGGCGATCGAATCGCCCGGACGGACATCCGCGAGGACAACCCGGCCACGGATGGCGAGCTGAGCCGCGTTCGAAAGGGGCTCGATCGAGGCGACCGTGCCGCGCTCCTCAACAATGCCGGTGAACATAGGCCGTCCTCACATCAGGCGCCAAGGCCGCCGATCGTGCCTCGGATGACGACATCATCCCCGATCCGGTCGATGGCCCG
>WLND01000089.1 GCA_009726075.1 Actinomycetota bacterium | reverse complement strand
GGCTTATCTCGGCCGTGTCCGACCTGACCCGGGTGAGGAGTCCGAGCACGACGCCGGCCACGGTGGCATGCACCCCGCTCTCGAACAGGGCGTACCAGGCAAGCACGGCAATCGGGACGTAGATCCACGGCGACGTGAACCGACGTTGCTGAGCCACGGCGTAGGCGGTGATGCAGACCAGGGCAAGCGTGAACCAGGCGAGCTCGAAGTGGTCGGAGTAGAAGACCGCGATGACGCTGATTGCGCCGAGGTCGTCGACCACGGCCAGGGTCAGGAGGAAGGCACGGAGGGCGACCGGCAGCCGCCTGCCGACGACGGCAAGGACGGCCAGGGCAAAGGCGATATCGGTCGCCATCGGGATGCCCCAGCCGGACGGCAGCCCCCCGGCCATCGTGGCGTTGAGCACCAAGAAGATGAGCGCCGGAACGATCATGCCGCCGAGCGCGGCCGCGATCGGCACGGCGGCGCGCGAGGGCCGGGAAAGCGACCCGACCACGAGCTCGTGCTTGAGTTCGAGGCCGACCACGAAGAAGAACACGGCGAGCAGCCCGTCGGCGGCCCAGGCTCCCAGCGAGAGATGAAGTCCGAGGTCGGACGGCCCCACCGGGTAGGCAACGAGGTCTGCGTAGCCCGAGGCCCACGGGGAGTTGGCCCAGACCAGCGCGATGGCTGCAGCGACGAGCAGCAGCCCGCCGCCGACGGTCTCCTGTCTTAGCTGCTCGGTGACCCAGCCGCGTTCACGCCGGGGGAGTCGTCCGAAGAAATTCTGGCTCATCTCCTCGCGAGCCTAGCCGCGCAACTGGACGTCCCGCAGCGCCGAGTCAGTCCTCCGATGGGTTCGCCGCGAGGCCGGCGGCGATGAGGCTCATCACCGCTGGGTCTGCGAGGGTCGTGGCATCGCCGACATCGCGCTGCTCGGCGACATCGCGCAGCAGACGCCGCATGATCTTGCCGGAGCGAGTCTTCGGGAGCTCCGCCACCACCAGGATCTGTCGGGGCTTGGCGATCGGGCCGATCTCGTGGGCGACGTGGTCGCGCAACTCGCGCACGACCGACGAGCGGCCCTCGTGGTCATCGACGGCGTCCATGCGCAGGATGACGAAGGCGACGATGCCCTGGCCCGTGGTCGCATCGGTCGCGCCGACGACGGCGGCCTCGGCGACCTTCGGGTGCGAGACGAGGGCCGACTCGACCTCGGTGGTCGAGATGCGGTGGCCAGAGACGTTCATGACGTCGTCGACCCGGCCGAGCAGCCAGATCGCGCCATCGTCGTCGAGCTTGGCACCATCGCCCGCGAAGTAGACATCCTCGAAGTGCTTCCAGTAGCCATCGACGTAGCGCTGCGGGTCGCGCCAGATGCCGCGGAGCATCGCTGGCCACGGCTCGGTGAGGATCAGGTAGCCGCCGGTGCCGTGGTTGACGGGCACCGCGTGGTCATCGACGACATCGGCGCTGATACCGGGCAGCGCCCGCATGGCCGAGCCGGGCTTGCACGCCGTGACGCCCGGCAGTGGGGCGATCATGATGGCGCCGGTCTCGGTCTGCCACCAGGTGTCGACGATCGGGCAGCGGTTGCCGCCGATGACCTCTCGGTACCACATCCAGGCCTCGGGGTTGATGGGCTCGCCGACCGAGCCGAGCAGGCGCAGCGACGAGAGGTCCTTGCCCTGGGGCAGGTGGTCGCCCCACTTCATGAAGGTGCGGATTGCCGTGGGCGCCGTGTAGAGGATGGTCACGCGGTGCCGCTCGACGATGTCCCACCAGCGGTCCTGGGTCGGGGTGTCGGGGGTGCCTTCGTAGATCACCTGGGTCACCCGGTTGGCGAGGGGCCCGTAGACGACGTACGAGTGCCCCGTGATCCAGCCGATGTCGGCGGTGCACCAGTACACATCGGTGTCGGGCTTGAGGTCGAAGACCGCGTGGTGGGTGTAGGCGACCTGCGTGAGGTAGCCGCCGGTCGTATGAAGGATGCCCTTGGGCGTGCCCGTGGTTCCAGACGTGTACAGGATGAAGAGGGGGTGCTCGCTGTCGAAGGCCTCGGGCGCATGGGTCGTCGATTGACGGTCGACGACATCGTGCCACCAGAGATCGCGGCCCTCGACCCACTCGACATCGATGCCTGTTCGCTTCACGACGAGGACGTTGGCAACGGTCGGGGTGTTCACGACGGCGCCGTCGACCGCGGGCTTGAGCGGCAGGATCGCGCCCCGGCGGTGCTGGCCATCGGCGGTGATGACGAGCTTGGCCTCCGCGTCGTTGATGCGGCTCTCGAGGGCGGCTGCGGCGAAACCGGCGAAGACGACCGAGTGCGGCGCCCCTACCCGTGCGCAGGCGAGCATCGCGACCACGGCCTCTGGGATCAGCGGCAGGTAGATCGCGACCCGGTCGCCGGCGACGATGCCGAGCTCGGTGAGCGCGTTCGCGGCCTGCGAGACCTCGTCCTGCAATTGGGCATACGTGATGTCGCGCCGATCGCCGAGCTCGCCCTCGAACCGGATGGCGACCTGATCACCGAAGCCGGACTCGACGTGACGGTCGACGCAGTTGTACGCCACGTTGAGCTTGCCGCCAATGAACCATTTGGCGAACGGGGCATCGGACCAGTCGAGCACCTCGGTGAACGGGGTCTGCCAGCTCAGGCGCGCAGCCTGCTCGGCCCAGAAGGCGAGGCGATCCTGCGCTGCGGCATCGTATGCGCCGGCCGTGACGTTGGCCTGGGCTGCGAACTCGGCGGATGGCGCGAACTCGCGGTCTTCGTGCGAAAGGGTCGAAAATGCGTCAGTGCTCACGGTTCTCCTCCTGGCCCGGGTACCGGGTTCGGCCTTCGGGGGGTCGCTTCGGCTGACGTCAAGGTACAGCCAGCGGGTACCCGATGGTTGGGCAATCGGGCACCGATAGCGTCACATTTCGTGAATCCTGACCCGCAGCGCCGTGACCCGCTCGCTGAGCTCGCCCTGGGGGCAGAGGTCGCCGCGGTGCTGGCTGCGGCCCGGACCGAGATCGATGCGCTCCTGTGGCGCCGCGACATCCGGGCCAAGGCGGCCGAGGTCGCCGCGGCCTCTGCCGAGCGGGGTGCCCGTGACTCGGCTGCGATCGATGGCGCAGACCTCGTCGTGGTCGACGGCTCGCCCATGGGCCGGGTACTCGACGCCGCGCTTCGCCTGACGGCGGCCGTGCCGGGCCAGGTCGAGGTCTTCGCGAACTCCCCGCTCCAGGCCCTGGCCCACCTGCACTCGATCACGGCGACGGGCTTCGTGCCGGACGAGGAGCTCGGGCGGCCCAGAACCGGTGAGGTGGCGGACGATCCGCTGAACCTCGGGCAACTTGCGCCGGCCTCGGCGGCAGCGCAGCGCCTCACCCTGCTCGCACGGACTCTGACCTCGCAGACCCAGGCGCCGGCGTTGCTGCTCGCGGCGGTGGCCCATGCCGAGCTCGCGGTGCTGTGTCCATTCACGTGGGGGTCCGGGCTGCTCGCGCGAGCCGCAGTGCGTCTTGTGCTTGCCGGCAGGGGGGTCGACCCGTCGGTCTTCAGCATCCCCGAGCACGGCATGCTCGAACTCGGGCGTCCGGCCTACGTGAAGGCGCTCCGCGCCTACTCGACGGGCACCCGCGAGGGCGTGTCGGAGTTCATCATCTGGCACTCGACCGCATGCGCCCTCGGGGCGAAGGCGGTCGTCGTCCCCGACTGACGCTCCGGCCGGGCGAGCCTTCAGGCGCGGTGCACCCGTCGGTGGGCGTACCACGCCAAGCCGAGCGCGACCGCCCCGAGCGCCACGCCCGCGCCGGCCGCAGCCGCCTGCTTGCCGTCGATGGACTTGCGCAGCGCAACGGGCTTGTCGAAGTCCAGGACCGGCCAGTCACGTTCGACGGCGATGGCCCGAAGTGCGCTATCCGGATTGACCGCGAACGGATTGCCGACGAGGTCGAGCATCGGCAGGTCGGTGAGCGAGTCGCTGTAGGCGAAGGACTCCGCGAGGTCGTAGCCGTGCTCGGCCGCAAGGGCCCGCATGGCGTCGGCCTTGCCCTCGCCGTAGGCGTAGAACAGGATCTCGCCGGTGTAGCGGCCGTCTTCGATCGCCACCTGGGTGCCGATGACGATGTCGGCCCCCAGCCGCTCGCCGATCGGCTCGACGACGTCGGTGCCGCTCGAGGAGATGATGATGACGTCGCGGCCCTGCGCCTTGTGCAGGGCAATGAGCTCGACGGCCTCCTCATAGATCATCGGATCGACGATGTCGTCCAGGGTCTCGGCCACGATCTGCCGGACCGTGCTTACCTCCCAGCCGTTGACCAGCTTCGACATGTACTCCCGCATCGACTCCATCTGCTGGTGATCCGCGCCCGACGCGAGATAGACGAACTGCGCGTAGGCGCTGCGGACGACGTCGCGGCGGCCGATGAGTCCGCCCCGGTACAGGGGCTTGGCGAACGCGAATGAGCTCGACTTGGCCAGGATGGTCTTGTCGAGGTCGAAGAAGGCGGCAGATCTCATTCTCGGACGGTAGCGCGTTCATCCACAGGGCTCAAGAACCCTGTCCACAGGCGTGATTCGTGGCTTGTGACGGCGCATGCGCGACCTGCAGGCTGCCCGACATGGAGCCAGGAAGCCACAGCCACGGTCAGCGCCCGCACCTCATCACGCAGGATCCCGACATCACCAGTGAACTTCTCAGACTCGCGGCGGCCGCGGGCATCGAGCTCGAGGTCCTCGCAGATGCGGCCTCGGGCCGAGGTGCCTGGGGCGCCGCGCCGCTCATCCTCATCGGCGCCGACCTCGCCGGATCACTCGCGGCACTTCACGTCGCGCGTCGTCCGGGGGTGGTGGTCGTGAGCGCGCCCCATCGACTCGACGCGCTCCCCGACAGCGCCCTGTGGCGCGATGCCGTCGCGGTAGGAGCCGAGCAGGTCGTGCAACTCCCGGACGCCGACGGCTGGCTGATCAAGCGCCTGGGCGAGACAGCCGATGGCCCCTCGCGGGGCGGCACCATCACCGCCGTCACGAGCGCCACGGGCGGATCCGGCGCCTCCACGCTCGCGGCCGGACTCGCCCTGGCCGCGCAGGAGTCGAGCGGTCGAGCGCTGCTGATTGACGGTGATTCAGGGGGAGGGGGTATCGACCTGCTGCTCGGCTCCGAGGAGGTCCAGGGCATCCGCTGGCCCGATCTTGCGCAGGCCGAGGGACGAGTCAGCGCAGTGACCCTCGATTACGCGCTCCCGCATGCCGGGGGCCTGGCCGTGCTCTCGCACGGCAGGATGCTGGCCCAGCCGATCTCGCAGGCGGCGCTCTCGGCCGTGATCGACTCCGGGGTGCGCGGGTACCACCAGATCGTGATCGATGCGCCGCGGTCGACCTGGGAGTCTGCGCCCGAGATGCTCGAGCGGGCTGACCGCGTCCTCCTCGTCGTGCCGGCCCGAGTGCGGGCGATCGCGGCGGCTGCGCAGGCGGCCCCCTGGCTGCGCGGCGTGAACCCGGCGCTCACGGTCATCGTGCGGTCCGTCCCCAAGGGGGTCGCAATCCGAGATGTCGAGCGGGCCTTGGCCGCCCACGACCTGCTCACGCTGCCCGACCACCCGGCCCTGGCTACTCGGGCCGATCGTGGCGAGCCGCTCCTCATTGCCGATGCCTACGGACGCGCCGTCCGGTCCGTGCTGTCGGCGAGCCTGCCCGCGGCTGCCTTCGTCGCATGACCGCCCCACTGCTCGATCGGGTTCGGTCGCGGCTCGTCGCCACGCAGGCCGAGGCGACGCCGGGCCGGGTGGCCTCGGCACTGCGGGCCGAGGGGGTCGTGCTCGGCGACGAGGCGGTGCTCACCCTCGTCGAGACCCTCCGGCGCGAACTGGTCGGCGCCGGGCCCCTCCAGAGCCTGCTCCAGCAACCCGAGGTCACCGACGTCCTGGTCAACGGCCCCGACGCGGTCTGGATAGACCGCGGCGAGGGCCTCGAGCTCACCGGTATCGCCTTCGCGTCCGACTCCGACGTACGACGGCTTGCCCAGCGGCTCGCGGCGGCCGTCGGGCGGCGCCTCGACGATGCCACCCCGTTCGTCGATGCGAGGCTCGCCGACGGAACCAGGCTGCACGCCGTCATCGCGCCGATCGCCCTCGACGGCACGGTCATCTCGCTTCGGGTGCCCCGTCGGCGCGCATTCACCCTGCCCGAGCTCGTCGACGCGGGCACCATCGATCACTCGGGGGCCGCGTGGCTCGAGGCGCTGGTCGCCGGGCGCCTTGCCTTCGTCATCTCCGGCGGCACCGGCACGGGCAAGACCACGATTCTGTCGAGCCTGCTCGGGCTCGTACCGGCGACTGAGCGCATCGTCGTCGTCGAAGACTCCGCAGAGCTCGGGCCAGAGCACCCGCATGTCGTGCGACTGCAGGCCCGGCTTGCGAATATCGAAGGGGCTGGGTCGGTCACCATGCGTGACCTCGTCCGACAGGCCCTGCGGATGCGGCCCGACCGCATCGTGATCGGCGAGGTTCGAGGCGCCGAGGTCATCGAGCTGCTGGCGGCGCTCAACACCGGGCACGAGGGGGGTTGCGGCACCCTGCACGCGAATTCGGCAGCCGACGTCCCGGCGCGGCTCGAGGCCCTTGGCCTGACCGCCGGGCTCGACCGAGAGGCCCTGCACGCCCTCGCCGCAGCAGGGCTCGATGCCGTTGTCCACCTTCACCGCGAGCGCACCGGCAGGCGCGTCGTCGAGGGCATCTACGTGCTCGAACGAGGCGACGGCTCGTTCGTTCGTGCGGTGCCGGCCCTGCGACGGCTGCGCGGTCGGATGGTCGCCGAGCCGGGCCTTCGGCGGATCGCCGACCGCCTCCACGCGTCCGGCGCCACGGTGCCGCCGGTCCCCACCGCGTGACCGGCCTGCAGCTGG
>WLND01000088.1 GCA_009726075.1 Actinomycetota bacterium | reverse complement strand
AGTCGGCGAGGCCCTCAGCTGCTGGATCAGTCGCCGGTTCTGGCGGCTCGTCAAGCGCTGAGCCCATCGTGGTCCCGCCGGACCTGCTTCCGCCCAATGGGCCTCAGCACTAGTCGAGACCCGGCAGGCCGTCGAGGCTCGTGGCGTTCCACTCGGCACGAAACTCCGCCAGCCCTTGGGCTCCGCGCTTGCGGTGATCGAGGTCAAGCACCTCGCGATCGGCCTCGTAGGTCATGCGCGGCACCGCATAGCCGCACGAGTCTGCCAATCGCGCCACGTCGAGCACGATGATCGACCGCACCCCGGCGTGCTCACTGAACCGACCCGCCAGCTCATCGAACCCCGGCTCGCCAGGGAGCAGCACGGTGCCTCGACCGTGCAGTCGGACAATGCGGGGCCGGCCATCGAAGGCGCAGAACATGATGACCATGCGACCGTTCTCGCGCAGGTGCGCGATGGTCTCGATGCCGCTGCCGGTCAGGTCAAGGTAGGCGACCTGGAGCGGGCCAATCACGGCGAACGTGCCCGCCAGGCCCTTCGGCGAACAGTTCACCAGGCCCTGCGGATCCAGCGGCGCCGTCGAGACGAAGAACATCGGCTGACTGGTCATCCAGGCGGCGAGCGTGTCGTCAATGGCCTCGAGTTGGTCTCCCATGAAACGCCACCGTAGGCGCTCAGCCTGGAGGACGTCCGAGCAACCCGGCAATCTCGCCGAGGTCTGGCATCTGCGCTGGGCGCACCAGTTCGCCGGTCGCCACCATGAAGAACCCAGCGTCGATCTCACGCAGCGGCACGCCCTTGAGTTGCGACCAAGCGATGCAGTAGAGCGCCAGCTGGAACGGATCAGGTGTAAGGCCCGAACCCGATTCGCCACCGGTCTTCCAGTCGATGACGTCGTAGCGTCCGTTCTGCTCGAAGACCGCATCAATGCGGCCGCGGATGACGCGGCCGGCAAGCACCAGGGAGAAGGGCTCCTCGATCGCGACCGGCGATCGACCGGCGAACACCGATGCCTCGAAGGACCGCTTCAAAGCGTCGAGGGCGTCGTCGCTCGTGATGGCCTCGTCCCCTGAGCCAGGCAGGTCATCGGGGTCAAGCAGCGATTGCTGCCCGTATCGACTCTCGACCCAGGAGTGAAAGGCGATGCCGCGCCGTGCAGCGGTGGCGGGCGGGCGGGGCATGGGTCGAGCGAGCTCGATCGCCATCCGCTCCGGGTCGCGCAGCGCCCTGATCATGGCGCTCGCCGACAGTGACCCCGGCAATTGGACAACGACGGTCTCACGGCGACGGCGCCGAGCCTCCGCCAGCAGTAACTCGGAGTCGATGTCCCACTGCTCGATCAGGGCACGATCAGCGGGAGCGAGGCCGGCATTGTCGATCGGGGTGCTGCCGTTGGCCACCGCATGCCGCACCGCCCGCGCCGTCACCGCGATGGCCTCGGCCGACTCGAGGGCGCGAGGCCACGCGAACTCACGACCCGCGGCCTCCGGCGATGGATTTGCCTCGCCGTCGGCAGGCGCCGGGTGCCACGCCACTACCTCACCGGAGCCTGCGAGGGCCGCCTGCTTCACGATCGACAGGTACGGGTCGGGCCCACGCACGGTCGACTGGGTCGGGCCCCACCAATGCCCGGTGACGATGAGCGTCGCCTCAGCCCTGGTCATCGCTACGTAGGCCAGGCGTTCGTCATCAGCGGTCTTCATCTCGGCGAGCAGGGCCTTGTAGGCCTTGTGGTCCTTGTCCCGCGGTGTGCCCTCGGCGTTCGGAAACGAGTCAAGGGCATCGTTGGTGTCGGCACGCAGCGGCCAGGGCACGGTCGATGGCGACGTGGGCCACTCCCCGCGCCCCGGAACCCCAGGAAAGGCCGACTTGGCCACGGAGGGCACGAACACGTGCGGGAACTCCAGGCCCTTCGACTTATGGATGGTCATGAGCTGGACGGCGTTGCCTCGCCGGGCGAGGTCGACCGTCAGATCGACGTCGAATCGCTCTGCATCGCGCAGCCTGCTGAGGAATGCCCCGAGCGACGACACGCCGAAAAGGTCGACGAAGTCGGCGGCGAGGTCGAGGAACGCCGACCAGGCGTACTGCTGCTGCTCGGAGTCGGGCGACAGGGCTGCCTCGACCTCCAGGCCCGTCTCTCGACCGATCCGGGCGATGAGTTCGGTCATGGGCTCGCTGGCGTGACGGCGCAGCGACCTGACCTCGGCGGCGAACATCGTGAGCCGCTCGGCGGCCTCCGGCGAATACCGCCCCGGGTCGCCGAGGTCGAACAGGGCATCGCTCAGTGATACCGCCTCTACTGGATCGGCCCCCGCCACCGCCTCGTCGAGCGCATCATCGACGTCGTCGGACGTGCTGCGATGGCCCCCGCCCGCGAGTTCGGCCGCACGCGCACCGAGGGCAGCGAGATCGCGGACGCCAATGCGCAGCCTCGGGCCGGTGAGCACTCGGACCATCTCCGGGTTGGCGATCGGATTGTGGAGGATCTCGAGCATGCTGCGAAGTTCGACGACCACGGGCTGGCGAAGGAGGCCCGCAGCACCGTAGAGCTGGGTCGGGACCCCGGCACTGCGCAGCAGGCCGTCGAATTCGGCGAGATCCTTGCCGGTAGCCGCGAGGATCGCGATATCGCTCCATTGATCAGTGGTCGCTGGCGAGTCAACGCGTCTGCGCCACCCGGCAATCTGGTCGACCACCCAGGCCTTCTCCTCGCCCGCAGTCTCGAACAAGCCCACTCGGACATCGCCGGGGCCCTTGCTGCTCACGCCAGACACCAGCCTCTCGACCCCGGCATGCCGACTGCGAAGCCCATGTGAGAGGTCGTTTGCCACGGCGAGGATCGCACTGCCAGACCGACGGTTGCTGCTCAGCACGTAGCGCGCCGAGTCGACCTCGACCCCGGCTCGAATCGCCGGGAAGTGCTCGGGGAATTGCTCGATGTTGTCCACGCTGGCACCCCGCCACCCGTAGATCGCCTGGCATGGATCACCCACCGCAGTCACCGGGTGCCCGTCGGCAAAGAGCGCCTGGAGCAAGCGCCGCTGCCCCAGCGACGTGTCCTGGTATTCATCGAGCAGCACGACGCCGTACCTGGATCGAATGCTCTTGGCGACCTGCGGGAAGCCTCGAACGATCTCAAGGGCCAGCCTCGTCTGGTCGGTGAAGTCGAGCAGGTCGCGGCCCTGCTTCTGCGCCCGCCATTCGCAGATCAGGAGGCCGAGCAGGCGTCGTGTCTGCGCCGTAGCCCGCATCTTGGCGCCGATCGCCTGGGGCGGCCCGTGGGCGTCGAGCTCTGCGATGAGCGCATCGTCGAACTCGACGAGGGCCTCAGGCTCGATGTCGAGTTCGGACAACTGGTCGTCGAGGGCGAGCAGGTCGCTGGTCAGGGCAATCGGAGCGGTGCCGAGCCCGGCGAGCGGTAGCGAGGTGCGGCACACCACCCGGTACGCCAGCTGCTGGCGCGCCCCATCGGTGAGGATCCGCGCCCCGGGCTCGCGTCCGAGCAGGATGCCGTGCTCGCTGAGCAGCCTCGCAGCGAAGGCGTTGTAGGTGAGCACCTGGGGCTCGCCCACCGGCTCGTCGTCGGCCGCGCTGTCGTCGGACACCTTCCGTGCCGCGGGCTCGGGAACCAGCCCCGCCGATTCGAGACTTCGGATGCTCGCCCGGGTAGAGCTCAGCAGCTGTGCTGCCGCCTTCGTGGTGAAGGTGAGGCCCAGCACTGCATCGGGGGCGATCATGCCGCTGCCGATGAGCCAGGCCACACGGGCTGACATCGACGTGGTCTTGCCCGAACCGGCGCCTGCCACCACGACCGACGGTTCGAGCGGGGAGGACACGATGGTCCACTGCTCATCGCTCAGTGAGAATCCGAGCGCGCGATCAATATCGCCCCGCCGGATCTGCTGCATGTCGTTCATGCGACCACCTGATCCCCCTGGCCCTGCGACGGGCACACGAGCCGGTACGGGCAGTACCGGCACCCCGCATTTGGCCTGGCCACGAAGCCCTCGCTGCGGAGCAGTTCGGCCGCCTGTCCGAGCTCGATCTCGACCCAGGTCGGCACCTCATTGCCGAGGGGTGCCTGAAACTGCACCTTGGGGTCGTCGGCACCCTTCGCAGCAGGCACCCGCAGTTGCACGAGTGCCGCCCCGCCGACCTCTTCTCCGTTCTCGCGCAGCAGGAGTTGGTAGACACCGAGTTGCGCGTGGGTTGGCACCGAGCTGTCCGGGCCGGGATTGCGGATGTTCTTGAGATCGATGGCAACGACCCTGCCCGCGCCATCACGCTCGATTCGATCGAGGAATCCGCGCAGGCGCACCACCTCTGATGCGCCATCGCTGGTCGGCACGGCAATCTCGGCCCGGTACTCGTGCTCCGTGGCAAGGAGCGTGCGATCGCCCCGCAGGTGGTACACGAGGAACCGGGACAGTGCCAGCCTGGCCTGCGCCCGCTCACTTTCCGACTGCCAGGAAGCCTCGAATCGCAGATCGCTCCAGACTCGGTCCACCAACATGTCCATGCTGTCGAGATCGGCCGGCACCTCGCCCTTGGCCACGTAGTCGGCAACCGCATGGATCACGCTGCCGAACTTCGTCGAGGAGGGTCTGGGCACGTCGGCATGGGCGTCATGCTCAAGGTAGCGCTTGAGCGGGCAGGTGAGCATTGCTTCAAGTCCGCTGCCGGAAAGGGCGATCGGTTCGCCTTCGGGGCGCAGCGGACGGGGATTCTCGGTCTGCGCGCGAACCCCCCACCATCGATCAGGGTCGGCGACAGGCACCAGCGGCTCGCCCCGCCTGCCCGAGGCTGCAGCCAGCAGGGCGAGACGGTCGATGGCCGCACTGCGCAGCGCTGGGGAGGCCTGCGGATCAGCCGCGACAACGCGCAGATGCGCCACCAGCCCATGGGTCGAGGCGGCGAAGGCCGGCCGGCCGTGAATCGGTACGGGCGTGATCCCGAGGTCGTTGATGAACCGGCTCGGCTGCGGGCCGCCGCCAGCGTCGGACGCCAGGATTGCGACGACGACGCTGGATCGGGCTCGCGTCAATGCGACGAAGAAGAGCCTGCGCTCTTCCGCAAGCAGGTCGGCCGCTCGCACCGGGTCGCCGACCCCGTGCCGAGTGAGTCGATCGGGCTCGAGCACCGAGCCCCGAGTGCGCAGGTCGGGCCATACGCCCTCCTCCGCTCCGATGATCCATACCGCGTCCCACTCCAGGCCCTTGGCCCGGTGAGCGGTGAGAATGCGGACCGCGTTCACATGAATCGACCGCTCGGCGATCGGCTCCGCCGGGATCTGCTGCTCGCGCAGGGAGATGAGCAGGTTCTTCATCCCGATGACGCCCCGAAAACGCAGAGCCGCTCGCTCGGCGGTCTCGAACAACGCGAGAACCGCGTCGATGTCATGGTGGGCCGAATTCGACCCGCCAAGGGCAGCGAGTCGAAGGCGCTCAGACCAGCCGTGGAGCACCGCCCCGCCGACCCGGCCCGACCAGAGGGTCCAGAGCACATCAGGTGGCGTGGACCCGTCGGCGATCTGTCCGCGGGCCGTATCGAGGAGCAGGCGCACGCGCTCGACGCTCGCCAGTGCGTCGGAGGTTTCGGGGCTCGGGGCGACCGTCACGACACCTCGGACCAGATCTCGGATGAGGTCGTCAGAGGTCGGCGGCGAGCACGAGGGATCCGAGGTTCGCGCCTGTTCGCGCAGGAGCCTGCCGAGGCGGCGAAGCTGCCACGCATCGAGGTCGCCGATCGGCCCGGTGAGGAGGTCCGCTGCGGCCTGCGCGGTCATGCGCTCTGGGTCGCACGCGATATCGAGGGCGTTGAGGAGTACTGCGACCGCCGGCTCGAGTCGCAGCGGGATCTCGTCCGCGGCGATCGCCGCCGGCACCCCGGCCTGGAGGAGCGCCCGATGCACGATCGGAATCGAGAGCGACGTGCGCACGATCACCGCCATGGTCGACCAGTCGCGGCCCTGCCTCAGATGGGCGATGCGAATCTCCTGGGCCACGTGAGCCGCCCGGGTTGCCTCGCTGTCGAAGCACTCGACTGAAACAGCGCTCTCACGATCAGGCTCGCACACGGGATTTCGGTGGGCCTGCGCGGTAGCTGGGTCAAGCTGCCCGAGCGGGCGACGGCCGATGACACGGGCAGCCGCCTCGCGAATCTCGGGCCCGAATCGGCGGGTGTGCCGGAGCACGACGATCGGCGCATGGGCCCCTGAGGCTGACCGGAACCGGCGGGGGAAGTCGAAGATCCCGGAGACATCCGCGCCGCGGAACGCGTAGATGGACTGGTCAGGGTCACCGACCGCCACGAGCGTTGTCTGCGGACCGACGAGCGCTTCGAGCAGGGCAACCTGAAGGGGGTCGGTGTCCTGGTACTCATCGACGAAGATCGCCCGGTACTGCTGCTGGAGCGCCAGCCGGCCGGCGGTGGATCGCGCCCACAGCACCGCCCGGTGGAGGAGTTCGGCGTAGTCGATGACGTTCTCGAGGACCATGACCTCGTTCTCTTGGCGCGCGAGGACCCCGAGGGCCTCCCATGCTGGGCGGCCCGACTTGGCGCCGAGGCGCTGCAGCTGGGCCGGGTCGAGGCCGAGCTCTTTCGCCCGCGCAAGCACGGCCCGCACCTCGTTGGCCAGGCCGAGCGTGTGCAGGGCACCCGAGAGGTCGTCCGGCCAGGCAATCGCCCCGTCCTCGACCGCCCCGAGGAGAAGATCTCGAATCCGCACATCCTCCTCGGCACCGGAGAGCAGGCGCGGCGGCTCGCGATACTCCTCAGTGGTGCCGTGCTGGAGCATGAGGCCGTAGGCGAAGGAGTGGAAGGTCGCGACGGTCGGAAGAAGGCCACCGCCGAGCCTGGTGACGATCCGATCGCGAAGCTCGCCGGCCGCACGCCT
>WLND01000087.1 GCA_009726075.1 Actinomycetota bacterium | reverse complement strand
CGGGTTGACCCAGGCGAAGATGCGGACGCGGCCGTCGGGCAATCGCACGGCGCTGGGGTCGGCGACCTGCTTCGCGGTGCTGGCGAAGGTGTCCTGGGTCAGGACGGGGCCGACCGACGTGAAGATCTTGGCTGCGGTTGCCGACGATGCTGCCGAGCCCGTGGGACTGGCAGGTCCGCCACTGGGCTGCTTCATGCTCGGGGCCCATGAGCCGTTGAGGCACTCGATGGTGCCCGAGCCGAGCACCTTGACGAGGCCGGGGGTCGAGCAGGGGTCGCCGGGCATGCCCTCCGCGTTGGCGGTTGCCGTGGCCGAGAGGGCAAGGGCTGCGCAGGCCAGGATGCCGAGGCCACGGGTCGAGTTCATCATGGAACGAGCCTAACCGGACGAAACGGACAGGGGCAAGGCCCGTTCCGGACGGTCACATGAGCGCGGAGGCGATGCGCAGGCGCTCACTGCTCGCTGCGCGGTCGAACGCGGCCGCGTCGAATGGGCCCCCGGTCCATTCGAGCATCGAATCGTGCTGCTCGTGCTCCGGGTCGTCGAGCGCCTCGAGGAACTCCGCGTAGCCGCCGATGCCCCCGACATCCTCCGGCGGGCACGCATTGGCGCCGTCGGTGCAGCGCGGCTGCGCGCGGAAGTCGTCCTGCTCGATCGACTCCACGACGAGGCCATGCTGCCACGAGTCGCCGAAGTCGTACTCGTACTCGAACGCACCGACGGCGGGCATGACCTCCTGGAGCGTGACCGAGTCGGGATCAGTGATCAGCTCAGTTCCGTCGTCCCAGTCGCTCGCCTCCATGAACATGCGCTCCCCGACCCGGAACCTGAACAGGTGGTAGTCCTCCCAGCCGAGCGCGGCCTGAAGGACTTCGTGCAGCTGGCTCAGGGTGAGATCACCGGGCACGGTGATCCGGCGCCACACCAGTGGATCGGAGCCGGTGAGCTCGACCCGCAGGACGTAGGTCGATGCCGTGCCTGCGGTCGGGGTGCCGCGCGCATCCGGCGGTGCCACTGCCGGCCGGCCGAGGGCATAGCGCGCGAGCAGCACGCCATCATCGGTGGCGGGACCGGCGGGGTCGCTCCACAGGCCCGACCTGATCGCCCCGAGGTAGACGAGGACGTCCTCCGCGTCGCGGGCGAGGCTGCTCGATTCGGAGGGCGTGAGCGGATCCCGTCCGCCCCGGGTCCAGCCCGCGTAGGTGAGGTAGGCGGCGAGGAAGGGCCCCGTCGCTCGCTTCTGGACGGGCCTGCCGGCGGCGGTCGCGAGGAGCAGCAGGCAGGCGGCCTGGCGGACGGCATCGGGCTGGCTGGCATCTGGATCCTCGAGCAGGCTGTCGACCAGGTGCCCGGCAAGCGCGACCGGGTCGTCGCGCAGCCTCCGACCGGCGGGGCTCAGGACGAGGCGGCCCTTGAGCTTGCGTACTAACCGCATCCGCTGGGCCGACTCCCGGAAGTGAAGGACGGGCACCGTGAGGTCCTCGCGATTGGCCTTTCCGATCCAGTCGACGCGGTCGCCGAGGGCCGCCATCGCCTCCTCGACGACCGAT
This sequence comes from Actinomycetota bacterium, assembly GCA_009726075.1. GTDB lineage: Bacteria > Actinomycetota > Actinomycetes > S36-B12 > S36-B12 > WLND01. Next base: position 5,353 of record WLND01000087.1, on the reverse strand, counting down.
GGGGGGAGGTAGCCGGCCTTCGTCAGGGTGATGCCGGTGTCGCCCACGCGGGACAGCAACCACGTGTAGGGAGCGACCATGCGTGCCGCGGTGGCGGCAGGCAGGTCGACGAGTTGGTCGAGGCGTGCCTCGAGGGCCACCTCGCGCAGTTCCGCCCGGGGCGCTGAACCCACGCGTGCCAGGAAGTGGTCCAGGGAGACTCGTCCATGTTCGGTCACGACTCAACTATCGCAAATCTCGGCGCCCCGGGTGGGCCTGACCGGCGCCTTGCCAGGGCCGGCCGGGTTACCATCGAGTGACCTGACGCAGGAGGGCTGGAGGATCCGCATGGGTTTCATGAATCGCACGATGACCGTCGCCGGGGCCGTGAAGGCGAGCGGTGGACGCGTGCCGCTCGGCCAGCGACTCGCAGCCATTCTGCCCATGCTGCGCGACTCGTTCACCGGGCGATGGCTCGAGGCGCCTCGCGGTCGACTCGTGGCGGCGGTGCTCGGTATTGCCTATGTGGTGTCGCCGATCGACCTGATGCCCGAGGTGTTGCTCGGCCCGTTTGGCCTCGGCGACGATATTGCGATCGCGGCGTTTTCCGTGGCGGTGCTGATGTCGTCGGCAGAGGCATGGCTCGGCCGAGGGTCCGAACAGGCGGATCAGCAGAGCGGACCCTCGGCGTCCGGCCAACCGGGCACCTCGTCGGCTGCCGGCCAGGGGGCGACGGGCGACGTCATCGAGGGCATCATCATCAATCGCCGCGACTCCTGACGCCCGCTGCGAGCGTCCCGACCCCCATGCCGGGTGGGCTGGGGCGCGATTAAGCGGTTGCATCGTGAGGGGATCGACCCCCTAGGCTTGCGGGCATGGCTCTCATCGAATCGATCATCGCCCGCGAAATCCTCGACTCCCGTGGCAACCCCACGGTCGAGGTCGAGATCCTCCTCGACGACGACACCGTTGCCCGCGCGGCCGTTCCCTCGGGCGCCTCAACCGGGGCCTTCGAGGCGTCCGAGCGTCGCGACGGAGAGGCCCGCTACGGAGGCAAGGGCGTCCTGCAGGCATGCGCTGCCGTTGAAGACGAGATCGCGCCGGAGATCATCGGCCTCGACGCGACCGACCAGCGGCTCATCGACCAGGCAATGATCGATCTCGACGGCACCCCGAACAAGGCCAACCTCGGCGCCAACGCCATCCTGGGCGTCTCGCTCGCCGTCGCCAAGGCCGCGGCACTCTCGGCGCAACTTCCGCTGTTCCGCTACCTCGGTGGCCCGAATGCCCACCTGCTGCCGGTCCCGATGATGAACATCCTCAACGGCGGCGCCCACGCAGACACCGGTGTCGACATCCAGGAGTTCATGATCGCCCCGATCGGCGCCACCACCTTCAGCGAGGCGCTGCAGCAGGGCACCGAGGTCTACCACTCGCTCAAGAGCGTCCTGAAGAAGCAGGGCCTGTCGACCGGCCTCGGCGACGAGGGCGGCTTCGCCCCGGCCCTTGAGAGCAACCGCGCAGCACTGGAGCTCATCGCCAAGGCGGTCGGCGCGACCGGCCTGCGGCTTGGCTCCGACATCGCCCTTGCCCTCGACGTCGCCTCGACCGAGTTCTACGCCGACGGCGCCTACACCTTCGAGGGCGCCTCGCGGTCGTCCGAGTGGATGACCGCGTACTACGAGTCCCTCCTCGCCGACTTCCCGCTCGTCTCGATCGAGGACCCGATGTCGGAGGATGACTGGGCCGGTTGGATTCACCTGACCAGCACCCTGGGCGATCGCGTTCAGATCGTCGGCGACGACCTGTTCGTCACCAATCCCACGCGCCTTCAGCGCGGCATCGACGAGAGCGCCGCGAACGCGCTGCTCGTCAAGGTGAACCAGATCGGCTCCCTCACCGAGACCCTCGATGCGGTGAGCCTCGCGACCCGCAACGGCTTCACGTCGATGATGTCGCATCGCTCCGGCGAGACCGAGGACACCACGATTGCCGACCTCGCCGTCGCAACCAACTGCGGGCAGATCAAGACCGGTGCACCGGCCCGATCCGAGCGCGTCGCGAAGTACAACCAGCTCCTTCGCATCGAAGAGGAGCTTGACGATGCTGCCCGCTACGCCGGCGCTTCGGCCTTTCCGCGTTTCGGTCGCTAACGCGGTTCGGAGTCTGTGCGACGATCGCCAGTGTGAGCCAGACCCCTGACCTGGCTGTTCCGAGCCGGCGCCGGTCGCTCACCGGCCGGGCCAGCGTGCTGGCGGTCGTTGCGGGGATTCTCATCGTGACCCTGGCGGTGCCGGTGCGCTCGTGGTTCGACCAGCGCACCGAGATCGAGGGGCTCCAGTCCGATGTCGAGTCGGCGCAGGAGCGGGTCGACGCCCTCACGATCGAGCAGGAGCGCTGGAAGGATCCGGCGTTCATCGCGGCCGAGGCCCGGCGCAGACTCCATTTCGTCCGTCCGGGCGAGATCGGCTACACAACGATCGGTTCGGACGGCAAGGTGCTCGTCGAACCTGAAACGGAGCTCGTCGTCGTGCGGTCCATGAACTGGTTCCAGAAGCTCTGGGCCGGTACCGAGCGGGCTGACGACCCGTCGGCGCCGCTCGGGCCCGGCGTCGTCGATCTGGCAACGCCGACACTGGCCCCAACCCCGTGACGCGGGAGCCGATCACGGAGGCGGACATCGCGGCGGTCGAACTCCAGCTCGGACGGGCCCCCCGGGGCATGGCCAGCGTGGCGCACCGATGCCCCTGCGGTGCCCCCGATGTCGTGCAGACCATGCCTCGCCTGCCGGATGGCACCCCGTTCCCGACAACGTTCTACCTCACGTGTCCGCGGGCGAGCAGCGCCATCGGCACCCTCGAGGCCGCAGGGCTCATGCGCGACATGGAGGCGCGGCTGTCGTCCGACCAAGGCCTTGCCGACGCCTACGCGGCCGCCCACGCCTCCTACCTGAGCGAGCGCGAGGCGCTGGGCCACGTCGATGAGATCGACGGCATCAGCGCCGGCGGCATGCCGAACCGGGTCAAGTGCCTGCACGTGCTGGCCGCGCATGCGCTCGCGGCGGGGCCGGGGGTCAACCCCCTCGGCGATGAAGTGCTGGTGGCGCTCGGCGCTTGGTGGAAGTCGAATCCGTGTCTCGGGTAGCGGCGATCGACTGCGGCACCAATTCGATCCGGCTGCTTATTGCCGAGCGCGACGCAGGCTCTGCAGCGCTGCGCGATGTCGTCCGCGTCATGAGGATCGTCCGTCTCGGCGAGGGAATCGACCGCACCGGTGAATTCTCACCGGGCGCATTGGAGCGGACGTTTGCGGCGTGCGACGAGTTCGCCTCGATCATCGCTCGCGAATCGACCGCCCAGAATCCGATCGTGGCGCTGCGATTCGTCGCGACGTCGGCGAGTCGCGATGCCGGCAACCGCGAGGAGTTCTTCGCCGGAGTGCTCGAGCGCCTTGGCGTGATCCCCGAGGTGATCGATGGCAATGAGGAGGCGGGTCTGTCGTTCGTCGGTGCCGTGCGCGGACTGCCGGCGCACCTGCTGGTGCCACCGGTGCTCGTGGTCGATATCGGCGGGGGATCGACCGAATTCGTCCTCGGCATCGAATCGCCGACCCACAGTGTGAGCGTTGACGTCGGGTGCGTTCGGATGACCGAGCGCCATCTGGTGTCGGATCCGCCGACCCCGGGGGAGATCGACGCGGTCGAAGCGGACGTGAGCGCGGTGCTCTCCATCGTGGCCCGGCGCGTGCCAGTGGCCGAGGCGAAGACGCTCGTGGGCGTTGCCGGGTCGGTGACCACCGTCGCTGCGATGGCCCTCGACCTGCCCACCTACGACCCGGATGTGCTCCATGGCGCCGTGATGACCCTGGGCGAGGTCGAGGAGGCCACGGAGCGACTGCTGGGCATGACCAGGGCGGAGCGAGGAGCGCTGCCCTACATGCACGAGGGTCGGGTTGACGTCATCGGCGGAGGCGCGATGGTGCTGCGGTCGCTCATGCGCACCTTCGGATTCTCAGCCGTGATTGCCTGCGAAAGCGATATTCTGGATGGCATCGCTTACAGGCTGGCATTCGGCAACTCCGAGCCGCAATCGACCCTCGACATGTAATCGTTTGTCGGTCGCGGCGGCGCATGTCTACACTGCCGAATTATGGGGATCACCATTCGCGACGTGGCGCTGGCGGCGGGAGTGTCGACCGCGACCGTGTCGCGTGCCCTCCGCGGCCTGCCGAACGTCGATGAGCGCACCCGCAGCAGGGTGCAGCAGATCGCAGCCGACCTCGACTACGTGATCTCGCCGAGTGCCTCGCGCCTCGCCAGCGGCCGCACCGGTTCGATCGCCGTCATCACGCCGTACATCGCCCGCTGGTTCTTCTCGACGGTGATCTCCGGGGTCGAGTCGGTGCTCCAGAACGCAGGGATGGACCTGCTCCTGATGAGCGTGAGCAACCCCGATGCGCCCCGGAGGCAGCCGCCCGCCCCGCGCCTTCGCCGCCGGGTCGACGGCGTTCTCGTGATCGCGGTGCCGCCGGACGATCCAGAACTCCGCGACGTCGTGAACCTCGGCATGCCCATGAGCCTGATCGGCGTCTCGCTCCAGGGGGTGCCGAGCGTGACGATCGACGATGTCCTCGCTGCACGGATCGCGACCCAGCATCTGGTCAACCTTGGCCACCGGCGCATCGGCGTCATCGCCGGGAGCGCGATCACGGCCCCGTTCACTGCCGAGCACGACCGCAGCCGGGGTTTCGCCGAGGTCATGCAGGAAGCGGGCCTGCAGACCGATCCCATGCTGGAGGCGTTCGGTCATTTCACGGTTGCGGGAGGCGAGCAGGCGATGACCGCCCTGCTCACTCAGCGCCAGAGGCCGACCGCAGTCTTCGCGATGTCCGACGAGATGGCCTTCGGGGCCATGCGAGCCCTGCGCGCCCATGGCCTGACTCCGGGCCGTGAGATCTCCCTGATCGGGATCGACGGTCACGACATGTCCGAGCTCCTCGATCTCACGACCGTTGCCCAGCCGGTGGTTGATCTCGGACGCATCGCTGCTGAAGCGCTGCTCGTGCAGATCGGCGCTGCCGCCGGCACCGCGGCCGAGTCGGTCATCGTCCCGACCCACCTGAGCGTTCGGGGCTCGACCACGCCGCTCGACGCCTGACGCGAGCGAACGGCGGCGTGCCTCGTCACGGCGCTCCCGTTGCGACAGACTTGGGCAATGGAGCAGATCACGATCGACATGGCCGGCGAGCAGGTTCCAGCGGTCCTCGCCACCCCGGCGAGCGGCAGCGGTCCCGCAGTGATCGTCATCCAGGAGTGGTGGGGCCTTGTCCCGCATATTCGCGACGTCGTGCAACGGCTCGCTGACGAGGGGTTCGT
>WLND01000086.1 GCA_009726075.1 Actinomycetota bacterium | reverse complement strand
CGCGTGGCCGGGCAGGCACCTTCGTCAAGAACACCGTCGAGCCGGCCCTGCCTGCGCGCTACCTGGGCATCGGGGCCGCTCCGGGTGCCGACGGACTCGACCTGTCGACGGGCACTCCGGATCCGAGCCTCCTGCCCTTGCTGCGGGAGGCGCTCGAGCGCGTGACCACGCGGTCCCTGGTGTGGACCACGAGCTACTTGGACGACCCGGTGCTTCCGCAACTCGCCGAGTTGCTCCGCAGCACGTGGCCCTTCGAGCCGATGCGGCTCACCGTCGTCGATGGCGCGCTCGATGCGATGTCGCGAATCGTCGATCATGTGGTGCGACTCGGCGACCGTGTCGTCATGGAGAATCCCGGATTCCCGCCGTTGATCGACCTGCTCGAACGCAGTGGAGCCGAGATCATTCCGGTCGGTCTCGATGGCGAGGGGATGATCTTGGTCGAGCTGGCGCACGCCATGACCCTCGATCCGGTCGCAGTGTTCATCCAGCCTCGGGCCCAGAACCCCACGGGCACCAACATGTCACTGGCCCGCTGCGCCGAGATCGCCGCGATTCTCGCGGATACGACCGCGTGGATCGTCGAGGACGACCATTCCGGTGACATTGCGACGGGCGAGGACGTGAGCGTGGGTCAGCACCTCCCTGAGCGCACGATCCACATTCGGAGCTACTCGAAGTCGCACGGCCCGGACTTGAGGATCGCGGCGGTTGGCGGCGCCGCCGACGTCATCGATCCCTTAGTCGCCCGTCGCATGCTCGGGCCAGGGTGGACGAGCCGGCTCCTGCAGGCGGTCCTCGTCGAACTCCTCACTGATCCCGCGTCGGTGGCGGCTGTCACGCGTGCGCGATCGACGTATGCGGTGCGCAGCCTCGCGCTTCGGGCTGGGCTTGCGGGCCAGGGCGTGACCAGCTCGATGGGCGATGGCATCAACGCGTGGGTCGAGGTGGCCGATGAGCGCTCGGCCCTCGTCACGCTGGCCGCACTGGGGGTTCGCGTCGCCCCTGGAACCCCGTTCGAGGTCGCTCCGACCCGCTCGCATCACGTCCGCGTGACCTCGGGGCTCCTCCGTGAAGACGACGCCGCGCACTTGCGCCTCGTCATCTCGGCACTGACCTCGGCAGCGAAGGCGGGGCCGACCCTGCGCGGGGTGTGATGTGGTCATTGACTTGAATGCCGTGTCGAGGAGTGCTTGTATGCGATCACACCGTTGAGCTCTCGAGTGCCTCGACGCCGATCTGGAGAGGACCCAATGACCAAGGAGCCCACGAAGGCCGCGCAGGACATTGCCGGACTCGTTCGATCGTCGCTGTCGCGCAGGCGGGTCCTGCAGGCCGCGGGCGTCGGGGGCGTTGCGCTCGTCGCGGCGGCATGCGGCACCGGCGGCGACGATGAGGCCGGGGCATCGGTAGCCCCGAGCGCGGCTGCGGCGCAGGATGCATCGGATGCCGACAAGGTGGCGAACTGGTCGAACTGGCCGCTGTACATCGATAGCGACGACGCGTCGGGCCAGCGCCCGTCCCTCGAGGCTTTCCAGGCGGCGAACGGCATTTCCGTCGCCTACACCGAGGATGTCAACGACAACAATGAGTTCTACGCGAAGGTGCGAACGCAGCTCGAGCAGGGGCAGGACATCGGCCGCGATCTCGTCGTCCTCACCGACTGGATGGCCGCGCTCTGGATCGAGAACGGCTATGCGCAGAAGCTCGACAAGGCGATCATCCCGAACTCGTCGAACTTGATCCCGAAGCTCCAGGGCGTCTCGTTCGACCCGAGCCGCGACTACTCCCTGCCGTGGCAGTCGGGTTTCGGAGCCCTCGGCTGGAACAAGGCGAAGCTGAAGGAGGCCACCGGCACCGACACGATGAACTCCCTGGATCAGCTGTTCGACCCGGGGTTGAAGGGTCGCATCACGGTGCTGTCGGAGATGCGCGACACGATGGGCATCATCATGGCGTGGCAGGGCGCGGACCCGAGCAACTTCACCGAAGACCAGTTCAACACGGCGATCGAGGCTCTCACTCAGCAGATCGACAGCGGCCAGATCCGGCAGGTGACCGGCAACGACTACGCCGGCGCACTCGAGAGCGGCGATGTCATCGCGGTGATCGGCTGGTCGGGCGACATGATCCAGCTCGGTGCCGACTTCGGCGTCGCCCTGCCGGAGACTGGCGGCACGCTCTGGACCGACAACATGCTCATCCCGGCGCTGGCCGCGCACAAGAAGAACGCCGAGCTGATCATGAACTACTACTACGACCCGAAGGTCGCAGCCGAGGTTGCCGCATACGTGCAGTACATTTCGCCGGTTGAAGGCGCCCAGGAGGCCATGGCGCTCGTCGATCCGGCGTTGGCCGACAACCAGTGGATCTTCCCGAGCGCCGAGACCCTGGCCAGTTCGTTCGTGTTCATGACCCTGACCCCCGAGCAGGACACCGCGTACCAGCGGGCCTTCCAGAAGGCGATCGGCAACTGATCCGTCGGGGGCAGGCCTCGGCCGGCCCCCGTCACGTGCGTACCGTGCCGATGGTCGTGATTGAGTGAATGTCGTGGGAGAGGATGTCGTGGCGGAGCAGAGCAGGACCAACCAGGTCGAGGACTTGCACCTGGTGAATCTCACCAAGCGGTTCGGCGACATGGCTGCGGTCGACGACCTCACGATCACAATTCCCGCCGGGTCCTTCTTCGCCCTCCTCGGCGCCTCGGGCTGCGGCAAGACCACGACGCTGCGCATGGTGGCCGGCCTCGAGGATCCGACCTCGGGGTCGATCCGCATCGGGGACAAGGACGTCACGAGGCTGCGGGCGTTCCAGCGGCCGGTGAACACGGTGTTCCAGTCCTACGCGCTCTTTCCGCATCTGGACATCTTCGAGAACGTCGCCTTCGGCCTGCGTCGCCGCGGCGTGAAGGACGTGAAGGCGACCGTTGAGCAGATGCTCGACCTCGTCGAGCTTGGCTCCCTGGCCAGGCGCAAGCCCACCCAGCTCTCCGGCGGGCAGCAGCAGCGGGTCGCGGTTGCCCGGGCGCTGATCAACAAGCCCGACGTACTCCTGCTCGACGAGCCGCTCGGCGCCCTTGACCTGAAACTTCGTCGCCAGATGCAGATCGAGTTGAAGCGGATCCAAACCGAGGTGGGCACGACCTTCGTGCACGTGACGCACGATCAGGAGGAGGCCATGACCATGGCCGACACCATCGCCGTCATGAACGCCGGGCGGATCGAGCAGATGGGGCATCCCGCCGAGATCTACGAGCTGCCGAAGACCGCATTCGTCGCGAACTTCCTTGGGCAATCGAATCTCATCGAGGGTCGAGTCGCCGGTGCATCCGACGACCTCATCGATGTCACGGCGTACGGCGTGGCGTTTCGGGTGCCCAAGTCCCGCAGTTCGGCGACGGGCACGGCGATCATCGTCGGGGTCCGGCCGGAGAAGATGACCGTTCTCGATGCACTGGATGCGACCAAGGTTCCCGACGGTCACAACGCGATCTTCGGCCGGGTGACCGACGTGTCGTACACCGGAGTGTCGACGCAATACCTCGTTCGCGCCGCATGGGGCCAGGAACTCATCGTCTTCGAGCAGAACATGATCGTCGGTGATCGCTGCGAGGTCGGCGACGACGTGATCGTCCACTGGGCGCCGAGCCACACGTTCGGCCTCGACGGCGATGAGAACATCAACGCCGGTGTCGATGCTGCGGTGCTGGCGCTCGACGCGACCGCCGGTCAGTAGCGTCCATGGCACCCGTCCTTCCGTCAACCGTCGTGGCACCGGCCCCGACCGCGGGTCAACGCCGATCTCGAACCGGCTACGTCCTGCTCTTTCCGGGCATGACCTGGCTTGCCGTGTTCTTCGCGATCCCCTTCGTCACCCTGTTCCTCACCAGCCTCCAGACCCCCGTGCCGGGCAAGAGCGGCCGCTACCGGTTCGGGCTGGAGTTCGGCAACTATGCGACGGCGCTCGCCGAGTACTGGCCCGCCTTCCTGCGGTCGTTCATCTACGCGGGCATCGCCACCGCGCTCGCATTGCTCATCTCATATCCGCTCGCCTACTTCATCGCATTCCGCTCGGGGCGCTGGCGCGGGCTCATGCTCGTTCTGGTCATTGCGCCGTCCTTCGCGTCCTTCCTGCTGCGGACGTACGCCTGGAAGACGATCCTCGCCGACGAGAGCCCGATCACGACCTTCCTGAACTCACTCCATGTGCTGCCGGATGGCCGCATCCTGAACACGAGCATCGCGGTGATCGCCGGGCTCACGTACAACTTCCTGCCGTTCATGGTGCTGCCCCTGTACGCGGCGCTCGAGAAGATCGACCCGCGCCTGATCGAGGCGGCCAATGATCTCTATGCCTCGCCCGCCACGTCATTCCGCAAGGTCACCTGGCCGCTGTCGATGCCGGGCGTGGTCGCAGGCACGCTCCTGACATTCATCCCCGCGGCAGGCGACTACATCAATGCCGAATTGCTCGGGTCGACCAAGGACCGCATGGTGGGCAATGCGATCCAGACGAACTTCATCGAGTTCCGCGACTATCCGACGGCCAGCGCCCTGTCATTCGTCCTGATGGCCGCCATTCTCGTCCTCGTCTTCACGTACATTCGCCGAGCCGGGACGGAGGAGCTCTTCTGATGCGCTGGCTTCGACGCAACGCCGTGTCCATCGTCGGCATCCTCGTGCTCGTCTACCTGTTCATCCCGATCTCGGTCGTCACCGCGCTGAGCTTCAATAAGCCCGCCGGCAAGTTCAACATCTCCTGGAATTCGTTCTCGCTGGATGCATGGACGAATCTCTGTGGCGTGCCCGGCGTGTGCTCATCATTCGTCACGAGCCTGGAGATCGGTCTCGTATCGACACTGATCGCGACCCTGCTCGGCACGATGATCGCCTTCGCGCTCGTCCGCTATCGCTTCAGGGGCCGCAGCACGACGAACCTGCTCATCTTCCTGCCGATGGCAACCCCCGAGGTCGTCATGGGCTCGAGCCTGCTGGCCCTGTTCCTGAACATGCGCTTTCCGCTCGGCCCGCTGACCGTGGCCATCGCCCACATCATGTTCATCATCTCGTTCGTCGTCGTTACCGTGAAGGCGCGACTCCAGGGCCTTGACCCCCGGCTTGAGGAGGCGGCGCGCGACCTCTATGCCAGCCCGCGGGCCACCTTCCGCTACGTCACGTTCCCACTTGTCCTTCCGGGCATCATCGGCGCCGCGCTGCTCGGCTTCTCCCTGTCGTTCGACGATTTCATCATCAGCTACTTCAATGCCGGCACGCTCGTGACCTTCCCGATCTACATCTGGGGCGCAGCCCAGCGGGGTATCCCGCCGCAGGTCAACGCGCTGGCAACCCTCGTGTTCGTCACTGCGCTCGTGATCGTCCTCGCGAGCCAAATCGTCCAGTACCGCAAGCGCAAGGCAATGGAGTCGAGTTGAGAGCGAGAGACAGTCATGGGTGCTGACCGATTGATATCCAGTGGGGGTCCATGGGAGTCGGTGATCGGCTACTCGAGGGCGACCGTCACCGGTGACTTCGTGCATGTGTCGGGTACGACGGCCACGGTCGATGGCGTCCTGCAGCACGAGGGTGATGCCTTCAACCAGACCCTCACGGCGTTCTCGATCATCGAGGCCGCGCTGGCTCAGGCGGGGATGACACTGGCCGACATCGTGCGCACGCGCGTGTACCTCGCCAACGGAGCCGACATGGATGAGGTCGGCCGGGCCCATGGCCAGTTGTTCGGCGACATACGGCCAGCGGCCACGATGCTCGCCGGGCTTTCCTTCATCAATGGTGCGATGCTTGTCGAGATCGAGGCGGACGCCTACAAGCGTTCGTAGGAGTGTTGGCGGGTCACCGCCGCTTGAGAGTGTCGAAGGGATTGGTGGGACGTCGGAGTGTCGGCTCCGGCTTCACCCGGCCGCATCCTTCGAAAGGCGCCCAATGGCACGCTCAGACGTCACCGGTTTCTTCTCCGATACTCCGACTGCGGCATCCACGCTGTCGCTTCGCTCACTGCAATCCGCGGTCTTCTGGCTCGACGACCCGGCGAGGCCTGCGGCCATGGCGCCCCTCGGCGGCCGCATCGTCTGCGACCTGCTCGTCGTGGGCGGGGGGTTCAGCGGCCTCTGGTCCGCGCTGCTGGCGAAGGAGGCCGATCCCGGCCGGGACGTGGTCCTGCTCGAGGCCAGCCGCATTGCCGACGCCGCGACGGGCCGAAACGGCGGTTTCGTCTCGCCATCGCTCACGCACGGCATTCGCAACGGTGCTCAGCGTTGGCCCGCCGACCTCGGGACCCTCCTGCGCTTGGGCCATGAGAACCTCGATGCCATTGAGGCGACCATTGCGCGACTGGGCATCGACTGCGATTTCAGGCGCTCAGGCGAGATCACCGTGGCGGTCCAGGATTATCAGGTCGGCGAACTCCGGGAGGCTGCGCAGTGCGCTGCGGGCTACGGCGAGGCGGTTGATTTCCTCGACGGCGAACGCATGCGCGCCCGCGTCCACTCGGCGAGCTACCTCGGCGCATCCACGGACCAGGCCGTGGCTCTCGTGAATCCGGCGAGGCTGGCGTGGGGACTGCTCGAGGCATGCCAAGCGTCCGGCGTTCGGGTCTTCGAGCACAGCCCTGTCCTCGGGCTCACCGATGACGGGAGCGAGGTGACCGCGACGACCGCGCAGGGGCGGGTCGTGGCGCGCCGGGTTGCCGTGGCCACGAATGCGTTTCCGGCAATCGTGCGCCAGGCCGCGAAGTACGTCGTACCTGTCTACGACTATGTCCTGATGACCGAACCGCTGTCGGTCGGCCAGTGGTCCTCGATCGGCTGGCACGGCCGTGAAGGAATCGGCGATGCAGGCAATCAGTTCCACTACTACCGCCCGACCGCGGACGGACGCATCCTCTGGGGCGGCTACGACGCGGTCTACCACCGAGG
>WLND01000085.1 GCA_009726075.1 Actinomycetota bacterium | reverse complement strand
TCGCGGGCGCAGTCGGCACCGACGCTCCGACCCGGTTCATCCCGATGGTCAACGCGGCCCGTTCGCCGACCTTCTACGAATTCGACTCGACCGACCTGCTCCGCCTCTACCGCGAGATGGATGACCTCGATGAGGTGCCCGTCGTGATCTACCACTCCCACACCGCCACCGAGGCCTACCCCTCGCGCACCGACATCGCGCTGGCGGGCGAGCCTGAAGCGCACTACGTGCTGGTATCGACGCGGCAGACCGGTGCAGAGCAGGGCCCGTTCGAGTTCAGGTCCTTTCGGATCATCGACGGCGAGGTCACCGAGGAGACCGTCGAGATCACCTGATCCACGAGCAGGTGGCCTGCGAACCCCTCGCAGGTGATCGATGCCGCATGGCGGCGCGGAATGCGTGCTCATAGGCTTTGGTTGAACGTGAAACAATCCGTTCCAGCCGATACGACCTTTTTCTGATTGAGAGTGCCAGGACATGTCCGTTGAAGTGCGCATCCCGACCATCCTTCGCCAGTACACCGGTGGGGAGAAGGCCGTGAGCGCGGAAGGTGCGTCGCTCGCAGCGATCATCGCCGATCTCGACGCGAACCACCCGGGCATCGGCGAGCGCCTGCTGGACGAGAGCGGCCTGCGCCGATTCGTGAACATCTACGTCAATGACGAGGACGTCCGTTTCCTCGACGGCCTGACCACGGTCATCGCCGATGAGGACTCGATCACGATCCTGCCCGCCGTCGCCGGCGGCTAGGGCCCGATGCGATACGACTCCCTGCTCGACTCCGTCGGGCACACCCCCCTCATTGGCCTGCCGAGGCTGTCGCCGTCGCCCGATGTGCGCCTGTGGGCGAAGATGGAGGACCGAAACCCAACCGGCTCCATCAAGGACCGGGCTGCGCTGGCGATGATCGACCAGGCCGAGCGCGACGGGCTGCTGACTCCAGGCTGCACGCTCCTCGAACCGACCTCGGGCAATACCGGCATCTCCCTGGCCATGGTCGCCAAGCAGCGCGGCTACGGCCTGGTCTGCGTCATGCCGGAGAACACCTCGGCCGAGCGCACGCAACTGCTCACCATGTGGGGTGCCCGGATCATCACCTCGCCGGCCGCGGGCGGCTCCAACGAGGCGGTCCGGGTCGCGAAGCAGGTCGCGGCCGAGAACCCCGACTGGGTCATGCTCTACCAGTACGGCAACCCGGCGAACGCCCTGGCGCACTACGACTCCACGGGCCCCGAACTCCTCGCAGACTTGCCGACCATCACCCACTTCGTGGCCGGGCTCGGCACGACCGGCACGCTCATGGGCGTCGGCCGGTTCTTTCGGGAGGCGAAGCCGTCCGTCCGCATCGTTGCGGCCGAACCACGCTATGGCGAACTGGTCTACGGACTCCGCAATCTCGACGAGGGGTTCATCCCCGAGTTGTACGACGCGAGCCTGCTGACCACGCGCTTCTCGGTGGGGCCGAAGGACGCTGTGCGGCGCATGCGCGAGCTGCTGGAGATGGAGGGAATCTTCGCCGGGGTGTCGACCGGTGCGATCCTGCACGCGGCCCTGGGCATCGCGGCCAAGTCGGTCAAGGCCGGCGAGACTGCCGACATCGCCTTCATCGTGTGCGACGGCGGCTGGAAGTACCTGTCGACCGGCGCCTACGAGGGCACCCTCGATGAGGCTGAGGATGCCCTCGACGGCCAGCTATGGGCGTAGCAGCCGTGATGCCGTAGGCCCGTTTTCGTCGCGCTACGCCGTCTGCTGGAACCAGGCCTTTGCCTTCGACGTGTTGATGATGAGCAGGATGACCACGTTGAGGGCGATCGCGAGCCAGCCGTAGGGCAGCCGGAACAGCGCGAACACGATGTTGAGCACCGCTAGGAACGAGATGAGCAGGTGCGCCGTCGCGCTGCCGATGAGGGTGAGCTTGGTGAGCCAGAAGTACATCAGGCCCAGGATGACCGACAGGATGCCGTTCATCACCAGGTAGAAGGTCGGGATGTTCGTCATCTCGTTGCCGCCGATATCGGTGATCGAATACGGCGCGAACATCATCCAGAAGCCGAAGACGATGTTGAAGATCGCTGCCAGGAAGATCAGGACCGCGACGACCAAGACGCCGAACGGGCGCGTGCCGGGTGTTGCCTGTGACATGGGTTCTCCTCGTGAGCCGGTTGCCGGTTGGAGTGGCCGAGATGCGCTGGGCCGGGATCAAGGCTAGAGAAGCGTCGACCCGATGCGAGGCAACCGCGCCGTAGGCTACGGGTGTTATGGCTGACGCACCCATTGGCATCGTCGACTCAGGCGTCGGCGGCCTCACCGTGGCGCGCGCCGTGCTCGACCAGTTGCCGCACGAGCCGGTGCGCTATGTCGGCGACACCGCGCGCGGCCCCTATGGCCCCAGGCCGCTCGCGGAGGTCCGCGAGTTCGCCATCGAGATCATGGACGGACTCGTCGCCGACGGAGTCAAGATGCTCGTGATCGCCTGCAATTCGGCGAGCGCAGCCACCCTCCGCGACGCGCGTGAACGCTACGACGTACCGGTCGTCGAGGTCGTGCACCCGGCCGTGCGCAGGGCCGCGGCGGCCACCAGGCACGGCCGCATCGGCGTCATCGGCACGGCGATGACCATCAACTCCCGGGCCTATGACGACGCATTCGCGGCCGCCCCGAACGTCGAACTCGTCTCGGTCGCCTGCCCGCGATTCGTCGAGTTCGTCGAGGCCGGCGTCACCGGCGGCGACGAGTTGCTCGCCGTGGCGCGTGAGTACTTGCAGCCCCTGAAGGACGCAGAAGTCGACACCCTGGTGCTCGGCTGCACGCACTACCCACTGCTCACCGGCGTTCTCTCCTACGTCATGGGCGAGTCGGTCACCCTCGTGTCGAGCGCAGAGGAGACAGCGAAGGACGTCTACCGCACCCTCGTCGCCGAGGGGCTCGTGCGCAGTCAGGGGCTCGCCGAGCCGGCGCACCAGTTCATGGCCACGGGCGACCCGGTCGACTTCGAGCGGCTCGGCCGCCGGTTCCTCGGCCCCGAGATCGGCGTGGTGACCCGCTCGGGCTGATCGGAGGGCCCCCCCGCGCGGGATCCTGCCGTGGGCGGCGATGATCTAGGGTCATCGCATGACTCGATCAGATGGACGTCTCGCAGACCAGCTTCGACCGGTGACCTTCGAACGGGGCTGGCTCGAGCAGGCCGAGGGCTCCGCGCTCGTCTCATTCGGACGTACCCGCGTGCTCTGCACCGCCTCGTTCACGGCCGGCGTGCCGCGGTGGCTCAAGGGATCGGGCCAGGGCTGGGTCACGGCCGAGTACGCGATGCTTCCGCGGGCGACGAATACCCGCAATGACCGCGAGTCGGTCAAGGGCAAGCTCGGCGGGCGCACCCAGGAGATCTCGCGGCTGATCGGACGCAGTATCCGGGCGGCGGTCGACATGTCGGTGCTCGGCGAGAACACGATCGTGCTCGATTGCGATGTGCTGCAGGCTGATGGGGGTACCCGCACGGCCGCGATTACCGGGGCCTACGTCGCGCTCGCCGACGCCGTCGACTGGGCGATCGCGAAGAAGCTGATCACCAAGAGTCCGCTCATCGGATCGGTGGCCGCGGTGAGCGTCGGCATCATCGACGGAGAGGCGAGGCTTGACCTCCACTACGACGACGACGTGCGTGCCCAGACCGACATGAACGTGGTGATGACCGGCGACGGCCGTTTCGTCGAGGTGCAGGGCACCGCCGAGGGCGAGCCGTTCGACCGCGGGCTGCTCAACGAATTGCTCGACCTGGCTGCAGCCGGCTGCACCGACCTCACGGCGCTGCAGGCCGCGGCGCTCGCAATCCCGCTGGCGGTGTCGCAGGCATGACCGTCCGAGTCGTCCTTGCGACCCGCAATGCCCACAAGGTCGTCGAACTTCGACGCATTCTCGACGACGCCGGCTTGGATATCGAATTAGTCGGCACCGATGAGTTTCCTGACCTGCCCGATGTCGCCGAGACCGGGTCGACCTTCGCGGCCAACGCCCTGCTCAAGGCCCGGGAGGTCTGCGCCTTCACCGGCCTGCCTGCCATCGCCGACGACTCGGGTCTCGCAGTCGATGCCCTGAACGGGATGCCCGGCATCTTCTCCGCCCGGTGGAGCGGTGCCCACGGCAACGACCGCGCGAACCTCGAGTTGTTGCTCGGGCAGTTGTCCGACGTGGCTGAACGGAGGCGCGGGGCCGCCTTCCATTGTGCTGCGGCGATCGCCCTGCCCGATGGGGATGAACGCGTGGTCGAGGGCACCCTTGAGGGCGTCGTGATCGATGCGCCCCGCGGTACCAACGGTTTCGGCTACGACCCGATCTTCGTGCCGGTTGGCGGGGAGCTCACCCTCGCAGAGATCGCGTCGGACGAGAAGGACGCGATGAGCCACCGAGGGCGGGCGCTGCGGTCGCTCGTTCCGGTGATGCAGGACCTCCTCGACGGACTATAGGTCGGCCCGGAATGACGCGGCCTTGCCCGCATTGTCGAAGGTGAAGTAGCTGACGCCGGCGTCGTTGATCGGGAGCCGATCGGCCCCGTCGGTGCCGAGCACGACGTGAATCTTCTGCGTGCTCCACTTGGTGATGTCGAGCAGGAGCTCAGCGAGCTCGGCGTCGGTGAAATGGGCGTGGGCTGACTCGACCAGTTCAGTCGACATGCTGGTCGGCAGCCAGATGAACGCGTCGACGATGCGCAGGGCCACCTTGTGCCGCTCCTCGAGGTCGCTGGCCTCGTAGTCGTCGATCTTGTTGGCCATGGAGTCGTCGAGGCCCTCATCGGCTGCGTCGGCGAGCCGGAGGGTCTGGCAGATTCGGCAGTCGTGCTGCCGGGCGCAGCGCAGTCGCACGAGTTCGGTCGTGACGGCGTCGAGCACGCGCGATCGCACGACCGCATCCTGGTAGGCGCTCATGAGCCCAGCGAGCTCGCCGTCGCGTCCGACGGGGCGTCCGTCCGTCCCGCACTCGACTCGGAGCGAGCGCTCTCGCTCGGTCATGCCATGCCCCCGAGGAGGAGGTCTGCGGCAATTCCGAGCCGGATCCGGGCCTCGGTCACGTAGGTGGCGGTGACGAAATCCGATAGGCCCCCGGAGTCGAAGTGCCGGGCGGCGGAAGCGACGGTTGCATCGCTCACGGAGGCGACGTCGATGAGCATCTGGTCGACGAGTGCCAGGCAGTCGCGGTCGCGGTCATCCAAGCCGTCACCGTCGAGCGTGGACGGCACGCCGCTCAAGGTTGCCGTGATTCGAGCGCTCACGAGTGCCGCAAGGTCAGGGCCGATGAGACTGGTGGCTCGCGAGCACGCAGCGCCCAATAACTCGACAGGCTCCGGCTGAAGTTCAGTGAGCGTCACCTGCGGAGGCTAGCGGAGGGCGCGCCCGCGCGGGCCTCCGCCGCAGGCCATTGACTGCGCCAGCGTGTTTTCATGGCAGTTTCGGGGCTAGGTGGTCGGTTGGATCCCCGGGTCGGCTGGCGGCTCGGCATTGCGACTTCGCATGGCCTGGGCCTTGGCTGCGAGGGAGGTGAAGAAGTCGGATTCGGTGATCTCGGTGACGGCCTGATCGCGCTTGGCGGCGTCGATCTCGACGCGCAGCTGCGTGACCTGACGGGTCAGCTCCTTCTCGCGAATCCGGACCTTGTCGGCCATCGTTGCGAAGGACTCGGCCAGCACCGCCATCTCGTCGGGGAATCGGGTGCTCATCACGCCGGAGAGATCGAGGTCGTACTCGCCTTCGGCAATGCGCGTCGTGGCTTTCGTGAGTCGCTTCAGCGGACGGGTCAGCCAGGTCGAGACGACGAGCACGAGAACGAGGAGGAGGACGTAGCCGACGACGAGGATCGGGGCGACCACGCGGATCGCACCGGCTCGTACCTCCTCGAGATAGGAGAGCGGGTAGTCGATCCCGATGGCGCCCACGACGGTGCCGTCGGGCCCGGTGATGGGCGAATACGTTGCTATCCATGAACCGTTTGCGTCGGTGTATGCCGACTGGTCGACGGTCTGCTGCAGCCCCCCCTTCATGTGGGCTACCCGGTCGGCGTCGACCACATCCGAGACCAGTCCGCGGTAGGGCACGGAGGTCGTGCTCTGCTGGTCGACGGCGTCCCAGGTCGCGACCCAGCGGAGGGTGTCGTCCCGGGGATCGAGGACGTAGATGTAGGGGCGGGCCTCGGGCACAAGCTCCCGAATGTGGTTGAGCTCGGAGTTGAACTTGCCGTAGAGGTTGTTGTCGCGTGGGTAGGGATTCTTGGGGTCGTAGTCAGGAACCTGAGTGAGCAGCGACTGCAGATCGGGGACGTTCACCGTGAGCGCGGATCCGGCAGCCGTCTGCCTGAGGTCCTGCTGGATCTTGTTCTGCGCCGCATTCGTCACATAGGTGAGGATGAAGATCGAAAGGACGGCGAAGACCACGGTGAAGGCAATGGTGAAGGCCGTGAGCAGTTTCACCCTCAGGCCGAACCTGACCCGCGTCTTGGGCTCAATCTCGGTGGGTGCCTTGTTGGCCGTCATCGTCCGCCTCTGTCGCGAGCCCTCGGCGCACGGATCGGCGAGCGAGGGGACTCAAGTGAGCCCGGGCCCATCATTCCCGATGCGGCAGGCCGCGAAGCATCCGGCCGTGAAGGGCTCCGATCGTGGTCCGCCGTCAGGCGCCATGGGCCGCGGGGCATTGAGTTCGTTCGCCAGCTCGCGCAGCAACTTGCGCTGGGCGGCCGGGTCGATGCTCAGGTATGCGGCACCCCCATCGACCGTGGCGAGCATCTGGGCGGCGATGACGGTGGGCGGGACGCCTGCGCGTAGGAGGCCCGCCGTCCACTCCGAGGCCATCGCGAGTCCTCGAATCTGCTTGTTGCTGAGCGCGCTTGAGTCGTCCATTGTGATTCCCCCCCGGTCACCAATGTGGATAGCTACCAAGCTTCATGTCCGGCCACTACGGCAACAGGTGGGGGACATTGGCGCACATG
>WLND01000084.1 GCA_009726075.1 Actinomycetota bacterium | reverse complement strand
TGGCGAGTTCATCGGCAGGTGCACCGCTCCATCGACCATCTCGAGCACCTGAACCGGGAGGGTGATCGACCCCTTGGGCCCGGTGACAGTGACGAACTCCGGGTGGCCAAGCCCTTGCGCGTCGGCTTGCGAAAGCCCGGCCACGACAGGGCGGGCCGTTGCGGCCAGGAATGGCTCGCCATCCTGCATGACGCCCGAGTCGAGAAGGGCACGCCACGAGACGACCGCAAACTGGCCGGCAGACCCGCTGCTCAGCGCCGCTTCGACGGGCGACGCGACATCGCGAGCGCCAGTCCAGGGGCCAAGGGCACCGAGCTCGCGCCGAATCGAGGCCACATCGGCGGCCCCGACACGGACCTCCATGGTCGTCGCGATCATGCCCAGAACCGACGCATCGCTCTGGGCGAGCGAGTCGCGCAGGACCTGGCCGAACGGACGCGGCCGCCCTTCCCAATCGAGGAAGCTTCCGGTCTTCTCGGTGACGACGGCCACCGGGAACACGACGTCGGCGCGTGCGGTGATCTCCGAGTGGTGGTTCTCCAGGGCCACGACGAAGCTCACGCCCTCAATCGCGCTCAGGGCGAGGTCGCTGTCTGGGTAGTCGGCCAATTCGACGCCGCCGGTGATGAGCGCGGCGATCTCTCCTGCGCGCGCTGCCTCGAGCAGGCCCTCCCCGTCCAATCCGCGAGTCGACGGCAGTGCGTCGGCCTCAATGCCCCACGCAGTCGCCACCTGCTCACGGGCCTCGGCATCATTGAGGGGTCGTCCGCCGGGAAGAAGCCCAGCGAGCGCTCCTGCATCGAGCGCACCCCGCTCCCCCGCCCTTCGCGGGATCCAGGCGAGTGCCGCACCGGTCGCTGCCGCCAGGGCCGCCACGGCGGAGGCGCCACCGGCAACACCGGCAATGCGCTCGCCCACGAGGATCACGGCACCGGGCAGGCTCAGCGCTGCGGTGACGTCGGCCGGAAGGCTTGCCAGCGTGCGTGCTTCGGTGCCGGGGGCGGCTTCGATGAGCTGGCCGCCCACCTTGGCCAGGCCCGTGGTTCGGACAGAGCCGATGCTCACGACACGGGTACGGCCACCGCGGGCCGCCTTGCGCAGTCGCAGGAACACGATCGGGGATTCGTCCTCAGCCTCGAACGCAACCATGAGAACGATCGGTGCCTGCTCGAGGGACTCGTACGTAGTGGTGACCCGCGACCCCGCAACGACGGCCCGGAGGAAGTCAGCCTCCTCGGCTGAGCTCTCGCGAACCCTGAAGTCGATGCTGTCGGAGCCGAGCGCCACCCGGGCGAATCGTGCATAGGCGTAGGCGTCCTCGACCGTGGCGCGTCCACCGACGAGCACGCCGGTCGCTGACCCGGCCACGTTCAGGCCGCGGGCGGCCTCAGCGAGGGCCTCGGGCCAGGATGCCGGACGAAGCTCGCCGTTCTCGCGAACCATGGGGCTGGTGATGCGGCCCTCTCTCAGGTACGGGAAGGCAAAGCGTCCCTTGTCGCAGTTCCATTCCTCGTTCACCTGCGGGTCGTCCCACGCTAGGCGGCGAGTCACGGTGCCACGGCGGTAGTCGGTGCGCAGTGAGCAGCCCGAGGCGCAGTGCTCGCAGGTCGTCGGCACCGACACGAGGTCGAAGGGCCGGGCCCGGAAGCGATAGGCCGCACTGGTGAGCGCCCCGACCGGGCAGATCTGCACGGTATTGCCGGAGAAGTAGGAGTCGAACGGCTGATCTGCGGCGGTCCCGACCTGCTGCTTGGCACCGCGCTCGAGGAGCTCGAGCATCGGGTCGCCGGCGATCTGATCGGCGAAACGCGTGCACCGGGCACACGACACGCAGCGTTCACGATCGAGGAGGATCTCGGCGCTCACGTTGATCGGCTTGTCGAAGGTGCGCTTCTCGCCCTCGAACCGCGACTCGGGTCGTCCGACCGACATCGCCTGGTTCTGCAGGGGGCATTCGCCGCCCTTGTCGCACACCGGGCAGTCGAGGGGGTGGTTGAGGAGCAGGAACTCCATCACGCCCTCCTGCGCCTCACGCGCCACGGCGGACGACATCTGGGTGCGGATGTTCATGCCGTCGGTGACGACCTGCGCGCAGGCGGGCGCGGGCTTCGGAATGCCCTCGACATCGATGAGGCACGCGCGGCAGGCCGCAACAGGGTCAAGCAGCGGGTGATCGCAGAACCTGGGAATCTCGACGCCCAGCAGCTCGGCTGCACGAATCGCGAGGGTCCCCTTGGGGACCGAAATCGTGACGCCATCGATCGTGACACTCACCTGATCGACGGCCACGATGTCGGATCCCGCATTGCTGGTCATCGTCATCGTGCTGCCCCTGCGAAGAGATATGACGCGACCGGATCGAACTGCTCGTCGGCCGAGGTGTGGGTCGCGGCGAGGAACTCGTCGCGGAAGTACTTCAGAGCCGCCGGGTACGGCGTTGCCGCGGCATCGCCGAGGGCGCAAAAGGAGCGCCCGGCGATCTGGGTACAGACGTGCACGATTTTGTCGACCTCTTCCACGCTGCCGTGACCATGCTCGAACTTCTCCAGCATGCCGGTGATCCAGTAGGTCCCCTCGCGGCACGGGGTGCACTTGCCGCATGACTCGTGCTTGTAGAACTCGAGCCAGCGGGTGACCGCCTTGACCACGCTGACCGTCTCGTCGAACACCATCGGCGTTCCGGTGCCGAGCATCGTTCCCGCCCCGGCCATGTCCTCGTAGGTCAGCGGAAGGTCGAGGTGCTCTTCGACGAGCATCGGCACGGACGATCCGCCGGGGATCCAGAACTTCAGCGTGCGCCCATCGCGCATGCCGCCTGCGTAGTCGAGCAACTCACGCATCGTGATGCCCAGGGGTGCCTCGTAGATGCCCGGACGCTTCACGTGCCCTGACACGGCGAACACCTTGAAGCCCGGAGACTTCTCGGTGCCGAACTGCCGAAGCCAAGCTGCGCCACGCTCGATGATGTAGGGGATGTTGGCGATCGTCTCGACGTTGTTGATGACCGTCGGCGATGCATAGAGGCCCGCGACCGCGGGGAACGGCGGCTTGAGGCGGGGCTGGCCGCGATAGCCCTCGAGGGAGTCGAGCAGTGCCGTCTCCTCCCCGCAGATGTAGGCACCGGCGCCGGCGTGCACCACGATCTCAAGCGAGAAGTCGGTGCCGAGGATGTTGCTGCCCACGAAACCGGCGGCCCGCGCCTGCTCCACCGCATTGGCCACCTTGCGCAGCGCGTTGGGGACCTCGCCGCGGATGTAGATGAATGCGTGGCTGGCCCTGATCGCGTAGCTCGCGATGATGACGCCCTCGACGAGCGCATGCGGGTTCGCCATCATGATCGGGATGTCCTTGCAGGCACCCGGCTCTGACTCGTCCGCGTTCACCACGAGGTAGTGCGGCTTGCCGTCGTTCTGCGGGACGAAGCCCCACTTCATGCCGGTCGGGAAGCCCGCGCCGCCACGTCCGCGAAGCCCCGAGTCCTTGACCACCTGAATGATCGAATCCGGGTCCTGCTTCAGTGCCGACGCGAGGGCTCCATAGCCGCCGAAACGGCGATAGCCCTCGAGCGTGTACAGATCGGGTGCGTCCCAGTGCTCGGTGATGACCGGAGTCAGGGTCATGGGTTCAGCCCTCCGTCTGGCTTGTCGGGGCGGCGGGTGCGGGCGCTGAAGGCGCGGACATGCCGCGCTCCTTCGCGATCATCAGGCCGGCGAGCATCTTGTCGTCGACGCTGCTGCCCTGGTCGGCGAGGCCGTCGTTCGGGAACGCCAGGGTGTGGGCTGTCGCAGCGAAGTCGCGAATGATGGGGCCGCGCGTCGACTCGACGACCTCGCCGCGCGCGAGTCGGTCGACGATGTCGACGGCTGTCGCCGGGGTGACGTCATCCATGAACTCCCAGTCGACCGTCATGACGGGCGCATGCGTGCATGCCGCCTGGCACTCAATGCGCTCAAGCCAGAATTCACCGTCGGCCGACGGCTGGTCGTGCCCGACCCCGAGCCGCTCGGAAAGGGCCGCGTACACGGCATCGCCGCCGAGGAGCCCGCACAGGGTGTTGATGCACACGCCGATGTGGTGCTTGCCGACCTGCTTGCGCTTGTACATCGTGTAGAAGGTCGACACCGCCGTGACCTCGGCCGAGGTGATGCCGAGGACCTCGGCGCAGGCGTTGATGCCGTCAATGCTCACCTCGCCCTCGGCGCTCTGCACCAGGTGCAGCATCGGCAGGAGCGCGGAACGCGACTGCGGGTACAGCGCTGCGAGCTGCCGCATCTCGTCGCACAGGGCTTCGGTGATGGCCATCGTGTGTTCGTTCCTTCTCGTCTGGGTCGCCCGCCTAGCGGTCGACGCCACCCATCACGGGGTCGATGCTCGCCACCGCGGCGATGATGTCGGCAACCTGGCCGCCCTCGCCCATCGCGGCAACGGCCTGCAGGTTGGTGAACGACGGGTCACGGAAGTGAACCCGGTAGGGCCGCGTGCCGCCAGAGCTCACGACGTGGCATGCCAGCTCGCCGCGCGGTGACTCGATCGCGACGTAGGCCTGACCAGGCTCCACGTGGAAGCCCTCGGTCACGAGCTTGAAGTGATGGATCAGTGCCTCCATCGACTCGGACATGATCTCCTTGATGTGCTCGACCGAGTTGCCCTGGCCATCGCTGCCGACGGCCAGCTTGGACGGCCAGGCAATCTTCTTGTCGGCGACCATGACCGGCCCGGGCTTGAGGCGATCGAGCGCCTGCTCGACGATGCGCAGCGACTGCTCCATCTCGCGCACGCGGATGAGGAAGCGGCCGTAGACGTCGCAGGTGGTCTCGGTGACGACCTCGAAGTCGTAGTTCTCATAGCCGCAGTACGGCTGCGACTTGCGCAGGTCGTGTGGCAGACCCGTCGAGCGGAGAACCGGTCCGGTGATGCCCAGGGCCATGCACCCGGTCAGGTCGAGGTATCCGATGCCGACGGTCCGACCCATCCAGATGCTGTTGTCGACGAGCAGGTTCGAGGTGTCCTTCAGCCGCTTGCGAAGCAGCTTGACCGTGTCTCGGATCTTCTGCTCGGCGCCTTCCGGGAGGTCCTGGGCGACGCCTCCGGGGCGGATGTAGGCGTTGTTCATCCGCAGGCCGGTGACCATCTCGAAGATGTCAAGAATGAGCTCGCGGTCGCGGAAGCCGAAGATCATGGCCGAAAGTGCGCCGAGTTCCATGCCGCCGGTGGCCAGGGCCACGAGGTGGGACGAGACCCGGTTGAGCTCCATCATCATCACGCGGATGGTGCTGGCCCGCTCCGGGATCTGGTCGGTGATGCCCAGCAGCTTCTCGACCGCAAGGCAGTACGCCGTCTCGTTGAACAGCGGAGTCAGGTAGTCCATCCGGGTGACGAACGTGACCCCCTGCACCCAGGAGCGGTACTCCATGTTCTTCTCGATACCGGTGTGCAGGTAGCCGATGCCGCACCGGGCCTCGGTCACGGTCTCGCCGTCGAGCTCAAGGATGAGTCGGAGCACGCCGTGGGTCGACGGGTGCTGCGGGCCCATGTTGACGACGATGCGTTCCTTCTCGCCCTCAGGTGCAGCCGAGATGGTGTCCCAGTCGCCGCCGGAGACGTTGTAGATCGTGCCCTCGGTGGTGTCATAGCTTCCGGCGAACGGATCGCTGCTGCCTGACTCGGCGCTGCCATAGGTGACGTGATCGGTGGACATCAGTTGTACGACCTCCGCTGATCCGGTGGGGGAATCGTTGCGCCCTTGTACTCGACCGGGATTCCGCCGAGGGGGTAGTCCTTGCGCTGTGGGTGACCGGGCCAGTCATCGGGCATCGCAATGCGCGTGAGCGCCGGGTGCCCGTCGAACACGATCCCGAAGAAGTCCCAGGTCTCGCGCTCATGCCAATCGCAAGTCGGGTAGACCGCGACGATCGAGGGGATGTGCGGATCTGCATCCGGAGCCGTCACCTCGACCCGAATCCTCCGGTTGTGGGTGATGGAGAGGAAGTGGTACACCGCGTGCAATTCGCGGCCGGCATCGCTCGGGTAGTGCACGCCGCTCACGCCACTGCACATCTCGAAGCGAAGCCCCGGCTCATCGCGCAGCACGCGCACGAATGCCAGAAGGTGCTCCCGGCGGACGAAGAAGGTGATCTCGCCCCGGTCGACGACGACCTTCTCGGTCGCGCTTGCGAAGGGCAGGCCCTGATCGGCGAGCGAGAGCTCGATCTCCTCGGCAACCTCGTCGAACCAGCCGCCGAAGGGCGCCTGCGAGGCACCGGGCATGACGCGGGGATCAACGAGTCCGCCGAAGCCGCTCGTGTCGCCGGAGCCCTTGACCCCGAACGCACCGTCGCGGGCATCGAGAAGTTCGAGGTTCGTGACGCCGGGCGGGATTACGGGCAGCGAGGCGTTGCTCTCGGTCATCGGAGCAGCCCCCGCATCTCGATGGTCGGCGCGGCCGTGAGGGCCTCCGCCTCAAGTGCAATGACCTCTGCCTTGCGGTGCGGGCCGAGCTTGGTGTCCTGGATTTGATCGTGCAGCTTGAGGATCGCGTCGATGAGCATCTCCGGCCGCGGCGGGCACCCCGGAAGGTAGATGTCGACGGGCACGACGTGGTCGACCCCCTGCACGATGGCGTAGTTGTTGAACATTCCGCCGCTCGATGCGCAGACCCCCATGGCCAGGACCCACTTGGGGGCGGGCATCTGGTCGTAGATCTGACGGAGGACCGGCGCCATCTTCTGGCTCACGCGCCCCGCAACGATCATGAGGTCGGCCTGCCTCGGCGAGGCCCGGAAGACCTCCATGCCGAAGCGCGCGAGGTCGTAACGGGCGCCGCCTGTGGTCATCATCTCGATGGCGCAGCAGGCCAGCCCGAAGGTGGCGGGCCACAGGGAGCCCTTGCGGGCATAGCCGGCGAACTTCTCGACCGTGGTCAGCAGGACGCCGGACGGCAGGCTCTCTTCAAGTCCCATGATGTATCAGCTCAAT
>WLND01000083.1 GCA_009726075.1 Actinomycetota bacterium | reverse complement strand
TCGACCAAGGGCTTCCTGAACTTCTGTCGGGCGGAGATCTTGCCCCACACGCTGGCCGAGGAGCAGTTCCTCTACCCGCTTGTCCCGTCGGATGGGCGTGGTGCCCTCCTCGTGTCTGCGATGAGGGATGAGCATCGGCGCATCGTTGACCTGATCACGCAGGTCGACGTCGTGCGCCGGCCCGCAGATGCAGGGGCCGCCGCATACGGCGCCGCCGTGCTCTTCGCTGCCCACGCCTACAAGGGCGATGCGTTGCTGCTCCCGCACATCATGACGATCCCCGGAGTCTCCCTGGCCGACGCCGTTGAAGGGCGGCTGGCCCTGATCGGCTATGACGGGTGAATCATCCGTACATGTGAGAGGCTTCTTCGACCTTCACCCTCGAGGAGCATGCATGACCGTCCCAGATCTCCTGATGAACGATGGCCGCACCATTCCGCAGATCGGCTTCGGCGTGTGGCAGGTGCCCGACGAGATCGTCACCGATGCCACCCTCAGCGCCTTCGAGAACGGATATCGGCACGTCGACACCGCAGCCGTCTACGCGAACGAGCGAGGCGTCGGCGAGGCTATCGCTCGAAGCGGCCTTGATCGGGAGGACCTCTTCATCACCACCAAGGTCTGGAATACCGACCACGGCTACGACGAGACCCTCGCGAACTTCGAGACGAGCCTCACGCTCCTCGGGCTGGACGAGGTCGACCTTTACCTCGTGCACTGGCCCGCCCCGGCGATCGACCGCTACACCGAGACGTGGCGTGCGGTCATGGAACTCCACCGTCAGGGCCGCGCCCGGTCTATCGGTGTGTCCAACTTCAAGGCGCACCATCTTCACCGGATCATCGACGAATACGGCGTCGTGCCGTCCGTCAATCAGATCGAGCTGCAGCCATGGCTTCCGCAGCGCGAACTGCGTGACCTCCATGCCGAGCTCGGAATCCTTACCGAGGCCTGGAGCCCCATGGCATCCGGAGCCCTCATCGACGATCCGCTCATCGGGTCGATCGCCGACAAGCACGGGCGTACCCCCGCTCAGGTGATGATTCGCTGGCACCTGCAGATCGGCAACATCGTGCTCCCGAAGTCGATCACCCCGTCGCGCATCAAGGAGAACATCGCTGTATTCGACTTCAGCCTCGACGACGCGGACCTCGCGGCGATCGCAACGCTTGAGTCAGGGCGCCGCACCGGGCCAGATCCGGACGACTTCAACGAGCTCTAGGCTGCGGGAGGTCCGCCTAGTTGGTGCTGTAGCGCTGCTGGGCGGACCTGCTGCCGTAGCTGGCAATGTCGAAGAGCAGCCCGACGGCCACAACGGCCCAGCCGACTCCGCTGACCCCGGTTGCAGGAGCCCAGGCGAGCACATAGCCGAGCGCCATCCACGGCAGGAACAGCAGCCCGAGCAGGGGCAGCCAGAATCCTCCGGCGAAGGCATCGGTCACTCGAGGCGTGAAGATCCACGCGTAGAGGAACGCGAGACGGGGTCCGAGAAGTCCGAGAATCAGGACGAAGCAGCACATGGGCCCACCATACGTCGCCCACCGTCCCGAAGCCGGCCTGCGCGCGCACCAGTGATGGCATGATGCAATCGTGCCCCAGCAGACCTCCCTTCTCGACGTTGCGCCACATCGAATCGTGCGAAGGCGACCCAGTGCCGTGGGCCTCGTCGGAGCATCGCTCGGCTACGCCGCCGCGCTCACCCCGTCGCTGCTGCCCCACGCCCTCACCTTCCTGCTCCTGCTCACGGCTCTGGGAACCCTCACCGGCTACGCGGCCGGGTCCATTGCCAGCTGGGCCCTGAATAAGATCCCGTGGCTGTGCGCGCACCATCCAAAGCCATGGATTCAGATCGCCATCATTGCGGTGGCGTGGCTTCCGGCCCTTGCGTTCACTCCGGTTTCTGTCAGCTGGCAGGCGGAGCAGCAGGACGCCCTCGCGATGCCCACCGCCCTGCCCAGCACGGTCACGGTCATCGCGCTCACCGTAATCATCACGACCCTGCTCCTGCTGGCCGCACGCTCGATTCGGCTCGCCACGAACACCGTCGCTGCCCTCTTGGCCCGCCGAGGTCCCCTACGCCGCTGGCTGGCCGCGCTTCAGCCAAGCCGCGTTCACCGAGGGGTTGCCGTCATTCGGCTGGGGGTCGCCCTCGTCCTCGTGCTCGGGGCGTTCATCGTGATCCGGGTCGGACTGGCCGCGCTCATCGGCTCCTACGATGCGGAGAATGCCAGCGCCGCCGGGCAGTCCCAGGAGAACGTCGGCGTCAACAGCGGCGGCGTAGACAGCCTGGCCGCCTGGAACACGCTCGGCCGCGAAGGCCGCTACTTCGTCGGCAATGCGATGACGCCGGCGAGTATCGAGCAGATCACCGGGCAGCCTGCGCAGGCCCCCGTTCGGCTGTACGTAGGCATGCAGCAGGGGCAGACCCCCGACGACCGAAGCGCCCTGGCGGTCCAGGAACTCGACCGGGTCGGTGCCTGGGACCGCAAGTACCTGGCCATCATGTCGGCAACCGGCACCGGCTGGATCGACCCTGATGCCATCAACTCCATCGAGGCCGTCACGGCCGGCAACGTCACGAGCGTCACCGTGCAGTACTCGGCGGTGCCCAGTTGGATCGGGTTCGTCGTCGATCCGGCGACCACGCAGGTGCAGAACGACAGCTTCGTCAATGCGGTGCTCGCCGCCTGGCGCGCGAAGCCAGCAGGCCAACGACCCGAACTCATCCTCTACGGCGAGTCGCTCGGCGCCTTCGGAAGCCAGGCCGCGTGGATCGAGGGGTCTACGCCGGCTGAAGTCACAACCGAGATCTCGCACGTCATCTGGATAGGGCCGCCCTCGCAATCGCGCCTCTGGAAAGCCTGGCAGGCCGGACGTACCGGGGGGCCCATGTGGCAGCCGGTCATCGACGACGGCACCATCGCCCGGGTCTTCATCAGCGACACCGAGCTTGAGGCAGCGACGCCGCTGGCCGGGACATCGATCACCTTCTCGGCACACCCGAACGACCCGGTCGTCTACTGGAGCCCCGACCTGCTGTGGAACAAGCCCGATTGGCTCGATGCGCCCCTCGGGCCGGGCGTCGACCCGCACATGCTCTGGTACCCGGTGATCTCCTATCTGCAGGTGGGCATGGACCTCATCAGCGGTGGCGCGCCACCGGAGGTCGGCCACAACTACGACGCCGACAACGGTCCGGCGATCGCCCTAGGAGTCGCTGCCGAGGGGTGGACGAAGGAGCAGACTCGTGCCCTCCAGTCAGCACTCCCGTCGCTTCGCTATGTCACCGGCTGACCCGGGCTGAGCCCGCGCCGGTTTCAGGCACGGCTCGGCGTGAATCCCCGCAGCCGCAGGCTGTTCGACACCACGAATACCGAGCTGAAGGCCATGGCTGCGCCGGCGACGAGCGGATTGAGGAGGCCCGCCGCTGCCAGGGGGATTGCTGCGACGTTGTAGGCAAAGGCCCAGAACAGGTTGCCCTTGATGATGGCCAGGGTGCGGCGAGAAAGCCGGATTGCATCACCAGCCGAGCGCAGGTCGCCGCCGACGAGGGTCAGGTCGGACGCCTCGATGGCGGCATCCGCTCCGGTGCCCATGGCAATTCCGAGGTCGGCCTGGGCCAGGGCTGCAGCGTCGTTCACGCCGTCGCCGACCATCGCGACGACCCTGCCCTCATGCTGAAGCCGACGGATCACGTCGAGCTTCTCGGCCGGCAGCACTCCGGCAATGACCTGGTCCGGTGAGATCCCGACGGCTGCAGCCACCGCCAGCGCCGCGCGCTCGTGGTCGCCCGTGAGGAGGTACGGCGTGAGCGACAGGCTGCGGAAATCCCGGACGGCCTCGGCGCTCGTTGCCCTGGGAACATCGGCCACTGCCAGCACCGATCTCGCCTCGCCGTCCCACGCGACGATGACGGCGGTCTGGCCAGCCGCCTGGGTTGCCTCAACATCGCGGCGGATCGATCCGGACAGGTTGCCACCCGACTGCGCGATGAAGGCCGCCTGCCCGACGATGACGCGCCTGCCCTCGACGCACCCCATCGCCCCGAGACCGGAACTGCTGGCGAACTCGCTGACCTCTGGCACTGCGCCGAGCTCATGCTGCGCGGCCATCGTGATCGCTCGGGCGATCGGATGCTCCGATGCCGCCTCGAGGGCGCCCGCCAGCCGGAGGGCCTCGGCGCGCGGCGTGATCGCATCGGTCAGTATCGCGACCAGGGCCATCTCGCCGGTCGTGATCGTGCCGGTCTTGTCCATGACGATGGTGTCGACCCGTCGGGTTGACTCCAGGATCTGGGGGCCCTTGATGAGGATGCCGAGCTGCGCTCCCCGGCCCGTGCCGACGAGCAGGGCCGTTGGAGTGGCGAGGCCGAGGGCGCACGGGCAGGCGATGATGAGTACGGACACAGCGGCGGTGAACGCCTTGGTCGCGCCTGCACCGTCGATGAGCCAGAACGTCAAGGTCGAGAGTGCCAGGACGATGACCACCGGGACGAAGACGGCCGCGACGCGATCTGCGAGCCGCTGCACCGGCGCCTTGCCGGATTGTGCCTCGCCGACCAGCCTCACCATCTGAGACAGGGCTGTATCGGCACCGACCCTCACCGCCCGAACGATGAGGCGGCCTCCGACGTTGATGGTCGCCCCGGTCACGCTGGCGCCCGGCCCGACCTCGACCGGGATCGACTCACCGGTGATCATCGAGGAGTCGATGGCCGATGTTCCCGTCTCGAGGATGCCATCAGTCGCGATGCGCTCGCCGGGACGGACGACGAACAGCTCGCCGACACGCAGGTCGGCGATCGGCACCACGACCTCGGCTCCCCCGCGCATGACCGCAACGTCCTTGACTCCGAGGGTGACAAGCGCACGGAGTGCGGCACCCGATCGGGTCTTCGCCCTCGACTCGAGGTAGCGACCCAGGACGATTAGCGTCGTGACACCGGCGGCTACCTCAAGGTAGAGCGCCGGCGCGGCATCGTCGCGGGGCATGAGGTCGAAAGGCATGTGCATGCCGGGATCCCCGGCCCCGCCGAGGAAGAGCGCCCACAGCGACCAGCCGAAGGCAGCCGTGACGCCAACCGAGATGAGGGTGTCCATGGTGACCGCCCCGTGCCGAGCGTTCAAGACCGCCGCACGGTGAAACGGCCATGCGCCCCACACGACAACCGGCGCTGCGAGCGTGAGCGACAGCCACTGCCAGAAGTCGAACTGGAGCACCGGGACCATCGCGAGCAGGACAACGGGGATGGCGAGCGCAGCGCAGATGACCAGCCGGGCTCGGAGCGCGTCGGTCTCGACCGACCACCCCGCGCCTCTCGCGGCCGCCGCTTCATCAGTGGCGCTCTGGGCTGGTCCCACCGGGAGCTGCGCCGTGTAGCCGATTGCCGCGATCGTCGCGAGGAGCGAATCGGTGGTCACGGTCGCCGGCGCATATCTGACGGTTGCCCGCTCGGTGGCGTAGTTCACCGAGGCCTCGACCCCCGGCATCCGGTTGAGCTTCTTCTCCACGCGCAGTGCGCATGACGCGCACGTCATGCCGCCGACCTCGATCTCGATGCGCTGTGCGCCCGCCTCGCTCATCGTGCGCTCCCCGCCTCGAAGTGGACCACCGCGGTCAGATGACCGCGTACCCGGCCTCGTCGACGGCCGCCACGACCAATGCATTGTCGAAATCGCCCGTGACCGTCAACGTCTTCTGTTCCAAGTCCACGACTGCCCTCGATATTCCGGGCACCTTCTCCACCTCGCTCGTCACCGCTGCTACGCAGTGACCGCAGGTCATCCCTTCAATGGTGAAGATCCGCGTTGTCATACGACCCAGCCTCCCCTTGTGTCGAGGCCCGTGTGGCCGTCGCCCATCTCGTCGTAGGCGCGCGGGTCCTCGATGGGCTCCAGATGAGTCAGGACGCGGGCGCCCGTCAGGACGCTGCCGATCCGATCCTCGATTCGCTGGAGCAGGTCATGGCCCCGCGCGACCGGCCAGGCTCCGGGCACGAGGACGTGGAGCGAGACAAAGCGCTCTCGGCCGGATTCGCGAGTCTGCAGGCCGTGAAACTCGAGTTCGCCCGGAGCGGATTCATCGATGAATTCCTTGAGCACGCCCGCGATTTGCGCCTCGTCTGCGGGATTCATCGCGTGGTCCATGAGCCCGTTCGCCGCATGGCGGATAAGTCCCGCGCCGGTCCAGAGGATGTTCAGGCCGACGGCGATTGCGACGATCGAGTCGAGCGGGAGCCACCCGGTCAGCGCGACCAACGCAACCCCCACGACGACTCCGAGTGACGTCCAGACGTCGGTGAGCAGGTGCTTGCCATCGGCCACGAGGGTGATCGAGCGAGCGCGCCGGCCCGCTCTGAGGACCAGGAAGCCCACCGCCCCATTCACCGCGGTCGCGAGAAGGGTGATCGCGAGGCCGACGCCGACGGCCTCGAGGGGCTGCGGGTCGAAGAGGCGCTGGATGGCGGCGTAGATGATGAGGCCGGCCGCGACAAAGATCATCAGGCCCTCTGCACCCGCGGAGAAGTACTCGGCCTTGCCGTGGCCGAAATGATGGGCAGCATCAGCGGGCCGGGCGGCGATGGTGAGGGCCACGAGAGCCAGCACCGCCGCGACCAGGTTGACCCCCGACTCCATGGCATCGGACAGCAGGCCGACCGAGCCGGTGAGCAGGTAGGCGCCGGACTTGAGCCCGATCGTGAGGATCGCAGCCGCGATCGACAGCCAGGCCCAGCGAGTAAGCGAGCCGCCTTCCGCGTGCGCGTGCGATCCGGTCATGTGTCGAGCATCCCACCTGCGCCGACGAGTAGGTCGATCGGAAGCTCCGGCCCTGAGTGGGATTGCACACGTTCGAGGACCGGGCCAACCGGGCGGTCGTCGAGCATCGCGAGCGCGGCCCCCAGCACGAGATCGGCGGTGACATCGCGGATCGCCGGCGACGATGCATCGCCGCAGGCCCATCGGTAGACGGCGTGCTCCTG
>WLND01000082.1 GCA_009726075.1 Actinomycetota bacterium | reverse complement strand
TCACCGTCATGATCGCCTATGTGTCGCTCGTGCTCGGCGAACTCGTGCCCAAGCGCATCGCCCTGCAGCGGGTCGAGCGGGTTGCGCTCTTCGTGGCAGCACCGGTCGACATCATCGCCAAGATCTTCCGGCCGTTCATCATCGCGCTGTCGTGGGCGACCGATGGCACGGTTCGACTCCTCGGCGTCGATCCCCATGCGGGCAAGGAGCAGATCAGCGGCGAGGAGCTCCGAGATCTCGTTGCGGCGCACGAGGACCTCACGGCGCAGGAGCGCGAGCTCATTGACGACGTCTTCGCGGCGGGCGACCGCGAACTGCGCGAGGTCATGGTTCCGCGCACCGAGGTCGAGTTCCTCGACGCCGCGCTGCCGATCTTCAAGGCGGTGAAAGTGGTGGCAGACCGGCCTCATTCGCGCTACCCGGTCACCCGCGATTCCGCCGACGACGTCATCGGCTTCGTCCACGTTCGCGACATCCTCAACCCCGAACTCTCCGAGCGGTCGATCCGGGTCGGCGAGCTCGTCCGAGAGGTCACGGCCTTCCCCGGCACGAACGGGGTACTGAGCACCCTCACCGAGCTCAGGCGGCTGCGCCAGCACCTGGCGGTCGTCGTCGACGAGTACGGCGGCACCGCGGGCATCGTCACGATGGAGGATCTCGTCGAGGAGCTCATCGGCGACATCAAGGACGAGTACGACCTGGTGCAGCGCCCTCAGGCCGCTCGGTCGTTCGGCGTGATCACAATCGACGGCCTGATGAACATCGAGGATTTCGACGACGAGACGGGCATCGAGCTGCCCGACGGCCCCTACGAGACCGTTGCCGGTTTCGTCGTGTCTCGTCTTGGCAGCCTGCCCGTGATCGGCGATGCCGTCGAACTCGCGGGCCAGCGCTTCGAGGTGCTCGAGCTCGATGGTCGCCGGATCTCGCGGGTACGCGTGACGCCCCTGCCGGCTGTAGGCGACGACCACGTGGCCTCGGAATCCGAGCCCTTGCGAGAATAGGGCCATGCCAGCCCCCGCCGTCCGTCCCGCTCGCGTTCTGTCCGGAATCCAGCCGACCGCAGACTCCTTTCACATCGGCAACCACCTCGGGGCGCTGCGCGAGTGGGTGAGGATGCAGGACACCCATGACGCCTACTACGTCGTCGTCGACCAGCATGCGATCACCGTCGACCACGACCCGGCGCTCCTGCGGCAGCGCACCCTCGTCTCGTTCGCCCAACTCCTTGCCATCGGCCTCGATCCGGAGCGCTGCACGGTCTTCGTGCAGAGCCACGTGCCCGAGCACAGCCAGCTTGCCTGGGTGCTCGAGTGCCAGACGGGGTTCGGCGAGGCGAGCCGCATGACCCAGTTCAAGGACAAGTCGCAGAAGGGGGGCGCAGACCGTTCGACCGTCGGACTGTTCACGTACCCGATCCTGCAGGCGGCCGACATCCTCATCTATCAGGCCGATGCGGTGCCCGTGGGCGAGGATCAGCGTCAGCATCTCGAACTCACGCGCGACCTGGCCAGCCGGTTCAACACCAACTTCGGCGACACCCTCACCGTGCCGCAGGCCATGTTCGTGAAGGAGACGGCGAAGATCGTCGACCTGGCCGACCCCACGTCGAAGATGAGCAAGTCGAGCCCGTCTGGTTGTGCCTTCCTGCTCGATAGCGACGCGGTCCTCGCCAAGAAGTTCAAGAGCGCCGTCACCGACTCCGAGCGCGAGATCAGGTTTGACCCAGCTGAGAAGCCCGGGGTGTCGAACCTCCTCACGATGCAGCAGGCCATCACCGGCGTGACCATGGAGTCGCTCGTGGCCGGCTACGAGGGTCGGGGCTACGGAGATCTCAAGGCCGACACGGCGGAGGTCGTGATCTCGTTCATCCGGCCGATTCGTGAGCGCGTGGTCGAGTTGATGGAGCATCCGGACGAGCTACGCAGGCTGATGGGGCACGGCGCCGCAAAGGCGCGCGAGACCGCACGCCACACGCTGGCAGCTGTCTACGACGCCGTTGGGTTCGTGGCGATCCCAGGGGAGTGATCGACCGGTGGCCAGTCATCGGCTGTGCATCGCGATCCCGGTGCCAGACCCAGCCGGCCGGCAGATCGACGAGGCCCGCCGGCTGCTCCAGCCGGGCAAGCGGCACATGGCGGCGCACCTGACCATCATTGCGACGACGGAGGTGAGCGATGCTGACCTTGGAGGGGTGCTCGCCCTCGTGGCGCAGGCAGCCCGTGCTGTCGGCCCATTTCGCGTGCGACTCCAGGGGTCGGCGACCTTCGAGCCTGCGGGGAGCGTGGTCTTCGCGGTCGTCACCGAGGGCCGGGAGCAATGCCAGGGTCTACGCGAGCGGCTCGCGCGACCCCCGCTGCCAGCGGGCGCAGGGCGGCCCTTCACTCCGCACGCGACCGTCGCGAACCGCGTCGACGAGGTCCTGCGCGACCGGGCCCTTGCCCTGTTCTCGGCATTCGAGGCCGAGTTCGTCGTGGATCGGGTGTGCGTCTACGAGCACGGTGCGGACGGCTGGGCGGTGATCAGCGAGGCTGGTACGGCCGGTACGGGCGTTCGATCCGAGGGGGCGTATGCGGACCACCCCGGTTGCCCCCCTGCATCTGCCGCCGACGAGAGCCGACCCAGCCGACGAACAGGCCGAAGGCCGCAAGAATGAGAATGAGCCAGAACCACCATGGTGCCATCGGGTCGCCGGCCGACGGGATGTCGAGCCCGGCGGTGGCCAGTTCCTGATCCGACTCTCCGCTCGGCTGCTCCGGGGTGACCGCGGCCTCGCCGGTCTGGGTCGCAGAGAGCGGCAGGACGAGGGCGCCGATCGGCGTGACCTTCGCGTGGTTCTTGAATCCCCAGCGCAGGGCCTTGCGGGCGGCGTCGGCGCTGCCCTCGTGGATGCCCATCCCGACGAAGATCAGGGTCGTGCCCTTGCGAGTCGCGGCCCCGACGAAGGTTCGTCCGGCATTGCTCGTGTAGCCGGTCTTGACCCCGACCGCGCCGCGAAAGCCGCCCATGAGCAGGCGGTTCTGGTTGTAGATCGCGTAGGTGCTGGACCCCTGGCCGGGGAAGTTGAACATCTTGGTGCCGACGAACCGGGCGAAGTCAGGGCGGGCCAGGCCCGCGCGGGCGATGAGCGCGAGGTCGTAGGCGCTCGACACCTGACCCGGTCGATCGAGGCCGTTCGGGGTCTTGGCCGTCGTGTCGAGGGCCTGCAGGTCGCGGGCCACCTCATTCATCCTCGCGATGGTCTTCTTGACGCTGCCGGGGGCCCGCGCGATCGCAGTGGCTGCATCATTGCCGCTGCGCAGGAACATCCCGTAGAACAGCTGCTCCAGGGTGTAGCTCTTGCCCGCGATGAGGCCGACCCGGGCGCCCTCCAAGTGGGTGTCCTTCGTCGTGGCGACGTAGGTCTGGTCGAGGGTCACCTGCGGGAGCACGGTGATCGCGGTCAAGGTCTTGAGCGTGCTCGCAGGCGGACGCTGGAGGTGGGGGTCCTTCGCTGCCAGCACGGTGCCGGTGGTCGCGTCGACGAGGATCCAGGTCTCGGCGGCGATATCGGGCACCGGCTTGGCCTTCGGGCCGAGATTGACCTGCACTCCGCGCTGGGCCAGTTGCTCGCCGCCGATGGTCTCGGCACTGGCGCTCGTTGATCCGATGCCCACGAGGGCTGCACCGACGAGGGTGACGATCAGGAGCCGGCGCATGACCAGTCAAGAGTAAGCCGACATCCACCTCCTGCGCCAAGCGGGACACGCGGACTAGGCTCCGCGTGCACGCAATCCGACCGCAGGAGGACCAATGTCAACGACCGACACCCCAGCGCTCAATGCGCCCACCGGCCTGCTCATCGCAGACGAGTGGCGGCAGACCTCGCAGCGCATGCCCGTGACCGACCCGGCCTCGCAGCAGGTCATTGCCGAGATCTCCGATGCCTCGGTGAGCGACGGCCTCGATGCGGTCAGCGCAGCCCATGATGCCTTCCAGACATGGGGTCTTTCGGCACCCCGCGTCCGGGCCGAGATCCTGCGCAAGGCCTTCGAGATCATGTCGTCGGAACTGGAGATCTGCGCACGGCTCATCACCCTCGAGAACGGCAAGGCCACGCGCGACGCCATGGGGGAGGCCACCTACGCCGCCGAGTTCTTCCGGTGGTTCTCCGAGGAGGCTGCCCGGATCGAGGGCGGATTCCGCTACTCGCCCGCCCGTGACAAGACGATCATCACCGACCATCGTCCGATCGGCGTGGCCTACATGATCACGCCCTGGAACTTCCCGGCGGCGATGGCAACCCGCAAGCTCGCACCCGCCCTCGCCGCAGGCTGCACCGCCGTGCTCAAGCCGGCCGGCGAGACTCCGCTCACGGCACTGTGGATCGGCGACGTCCTGCGACGAGCGGGCCTGCCGGACGGTGTCATGAACATCATCACGACCTCGACCAGCGGCGCTGTCTCGTCCGCGATCCTTGCCGACCCTCGGGTGGCGACACTGTCGTTCACCGGATCCACCTACGTCGGCAAGATGCTCCTCAAGCAGACTGCCGAGCGCGTGCTGCCGTCGTCGATGGAACTCGGCGGCAACGCCCCCTTCCTCGTCCTCGAGGGAGCCGATGTCGACACCGCGATCGCGGGGGCGATGATCGCGAAGATGCGCAACGGCGGAGCCGCCTGCACGGCAGCCAACCGGTTCTACGTGCACGAGTCGGTGGCCGACAGCTTCACGTCGAAGCTCGAGTCAGCGTTCGCTGCCCTCAAGATCGGGCCGGGAGTCGATGCGTCCAATGACCTCGGGGCCATGGTGTCGGTGAAGGAGCGCGACAAGATCCTCGAACTGCTCGACGAGGCCGCAGGCGAGGGCGTGGTCATCAGCGCATCGTCGGTGGCCCCGACCGACGGCGCCTTCATCGCCCCCTATGTGGTGCGCGGCGTCGAGCATGGCTCGTCGCTCACGCGCAATGAGATCTTCGGCCCGGTAGCGCCGATCGTCACGTTCTCCGATCAGGCCGATGCGATCCGCATGGCGAACGACACCGAATACGGACTCATCTCCTACGTCTTCGCGAAGGACGCCGGCGAGGGCATCAAGGTCGCGCGGCAGATGGAGTCGGGCATGGTCGCGATCAACCGCGGGCTCGCGTCTGATCCGGCAGCCCCGTTCGGCGGCATGAAGGAGTCGGGCCTCGGGCGCGAGGGCGGGTTCGCGGGCATCCACGAATTCCTCGAGACGCAGTACTTCGCGGTCGATCTGTAGCCGGCGGCAGGGGAGCGTGTGATCAACCTCGCACCGCTCCCCGCTGCTGAGGCCCCCCGGTTCCCGTAACATTCGGACGACCGCGACGAGTAGGTACGCGACCATCAGGCACTTCGGGAGGACCCGAGCATGGCAAGTGTGACTAGCCCCCCGTCCAGCCAAGGGACCCCGGATCGTCGGGCCCAGATCAAGGCTAGGACCCTGCGCACCGATGCGTGGTGGGTCCAGCCGGCGATCACCGCAGCGGTGCTCGTCCTGTTCGTCATCTACTCGACGTGGCGGGCATTCGAGAACGATTTCTACTTCCTCGAGCCGCTCATCTCGCCGCTTTACTCGCCGTGCCTGTCGACCTCGTGCCCGGAGGGCGCGACCCTGTTCGGGTTCACCCCGTTCGGCGACTGGTTCTTCGCGGGCCGTGCGTTCTCGCCGGCGCTGTTCATTCTGATCTTCCCGCTCGGCTTCCGCATGACCTGCTACTACTACCGCAAGGCCTACTACCGCTCCTTCTGGATGTCGCCGCCGGCCTGCGCAGTGGCAGAGCCGCACAACCGCTACACGGGTGAGACCCGCTTCCCGCTCATCATCCAGAACAGCCACCGCTACTTCTTCTACGCGGGCCTGGTGTTCAACGTCATCCTCACGTACGACGGAATCCTCGCGTTCCGCAACGCCGATGGCGCGTGGGGCCACATGAGCATCGGCACGCTGATCCTGCTGATGAACGCCGCGTTCCTGTGGATGTACTCGCTGTCGTGCCACTCATGCCGCCACGCGATGGGCGGGCGCCTCAAGCACTTCTCGGCGCATCCGGTTCGCTACAAGGCCTGGACGTGGGTGTCGAAGATCAACGTCCACCACCCGAAGTTCGCCTGGATCTCACTGATCTTCGTCGCGTTCACGGACTTCTACGTGCGCGAGGTTGCGTCCGGTGCCATCACCAACTTCTACTTCTTCTAAAGGCCAGGGACACAATGTCTGAAACAGAGCGGTATTCGTACGACGTCGTCGTCATCGGCGCAGGCGGCGCGGGCCTTCGGGCGGCCGTCGAGGCGCGGGAGGCCGGCAAGACGGTCGCGGTGATGAGCAAGTCCCTCTTCGGCAAGGCGCACACCGTCATGGCCGAGGGCGGCATCGCGGCATCCATGGCCAACGTGAACTCAAACGATGGCTGGAATGTCCACTTCTGCGACACCATGCGCGGCGGCAAGTTCCTGAATCACTACCGCATGGCGGAACTGCATGCGAAGGAGGCGCCCGAGCGCGTCTGGGAGCTCGAGTCGTGGGGCGCCCTGTTCGACCGCACGGCCGAGGGCAAGATCAGCCAGCGCAACTTCGGCGGCCACGAGTACCCGCGTCTCGCGCACGTCGGCGACCGCACCGGCCTTGAGATGATCCGCACGCTCCAGCAGAAGATCGTGCAGCTGCAGCAGGTCGACAAGAAGAACACGGGCGACTACGAGTCCGGCATCAAGATCTTCGCCGAGTGCTCGGTCACGGACGTCTTCATGGCTGGCGAGGGCGCCGAGCGCCACGCCACCGGAGTCCTCGCCTACTGGCGCTCGACCGGCAGCTTCGTCGTCATCGAGTCACCGTCCGTGGTCATCGCCACCGGCGGCATCGGCAAGTCGTTCAAGGTCACGAGCAACTCCTGGGAGTACACCGGCGACGGTCACGCCCTGGCGATGATGATCGGCGGCTCGCTGGTCAACATGGAATTCATCCAGTTCCACCCGACCGGCATGGTGTGGCCCCCG
>WLND01000081.1 GCA_009726075.1 Actinomycetota bacterium | reverse complement strand
ATCATGATCGGTCGAGGGTGATGCGAGCCACCGCCGTGCCGATGGGAAGGCCCTCAATCAGGGCAGCCATGTCGGTCTCCGCCCGCTCGTTCGCGAGCCGATCGGCAAACCACCCGCCCTGCCCTGCGAGCTCAGCGGCACTGCCACACGCCTCGACCAGGCCGTCGCGCAGGACGATGACCCTGCTGCCCGCGTCTATCGAGTCGAGGCGATGCGAGATCGTGATGCGCGTGGAGTTCATCGTGCTCGAACGCAGCGTGACCTCGAGCGCCTGCGCGGTGCGCGGGTCGAGGTGCTCGGTCGGCTCGTCGAAAATAATGGCCGGCGGTGGCTCGAGCAGGAGTCGTGCAAGGGCTAGCCGCTGGGCCTCGCCGCCGGATACCGCGAGGCCGAAGGTGCCGACCTCGGTGTCGAGTTGGCGGGGCATCGATCGAACCGCCTCGTCGACCTGGGCGGCCTCCAGTGCGCGCCAGACGGCATCGTCGCCGACACCGGGTCGGCCGAGACGCACATTCTCCGCGACGGTGGTGTCGAAGAGGTGCGATCGCTGCGCCATGAGCCCGATGCGGGTTCGCAGTTCGTCGCCGGATACGGACGACAATTCGATGCCATTGACATGAATCGTCCCCTCGTAGCCAAGAAAGCCCATGAGGACGGACGCGAGTGTCGACTTTCCCGACCCGCTGGGGCCGACGATCGTGACGTGCTCGCCGGGCGTGATCGACAGCGAGACTCCCAGGAGCGCGTACGGACCTGCCGCACTCCACCGAGCCTTGACGCCGCGAAGCTCCAGGCCAGTGAAGCCCTCGGGCAGATGCGCGGGGGTCGACGGGTCAACGACGGGGTTCGTCATGTCGTCGATGGCCGCGAGTCGGTCGGCCGAGCCGCGGAGACGCTGCAGGGCGAGGGCGGAGACGGGCAGGCTCGAGAGCACCTCGAACAACGCCAGTGGAAGCAGTGCCACGACGGCGAGCCACACGGCAGGCAGGGTGCCCTCGGTGACCCGGGGGATCGCCAGGACGAGCGCCCCGGTGACCGCGGCGCCCTGAAGCGCCACGCCGACCCCGCCGCCAAACGCCAGGGCGAGCGACGAGCGCCGGGTGAGCTCGGTCACGCGGTCGTCGAGGGACGCGATCTGCGCGAGGGCATCGGAGGAGCGGCCGAAGGCGACGAGATCAGCCGTGGCGTCGAGGGCGGTGACCACAGAACCGGTCAGGAGCGCCTTGGCCGGAGCGATTCGCTGCTCGGCCCTGCTGGCCAGGTGGCCGACCATCCAGGGTGCCAGGGTGAGGCCGACCACGACGAGGACGCCGATGAGCAGCCCGGCGTCCGGGGCCAGCCACACGCAGAACGCGACGGCACCGGCTGAGACAAGGGCTGCCTGCGCCCACGGAAGCACGATGCGCAGTGGCAGGTCGAGGGCCGCATCGACATCGGCGACCAGCCTGGTGAGCAGGTCGCCACGCGAGAACCCCGCCAGGCCCACCGGGGCGAGCCGCTCGAGCCGCTCGTACACCCGGATGCGCAGGTCGGTGAGGCCGCGAAAGGCTGCGTCGTGCCCGATGAGCCGCTCGCCGTACCTGAAGACTGCCCGGCCGAGGGCGAATGCCCGGACCATCACCGCTGCCACCGTCAAGGTCAGCACCGGCGGTGCTCCAGCGGCGGTCGAGATGAGCCACGCCGAGGTACCGAGCAGGGCCACCGCGCTGGCCGAGGCGAGTGCCCCGACGAACCCGGCCAGTACCAGTTCAGGGCGCTGGCCAGCCATCGCCGCCCACATCCGACGGACGGGGGTCACCAGCCTGTCCCTGCGGTCGACACGTCGATCACTGGAATTACCAGCCCGTCGAGGTCGGCTGGACCAGACGTCAATGCAGTGGCGTCGCCCGAGGAAATCCGGACGACGACGTCGGCGATGGCGACGAGGGCAGGACGATGCGCCACCACGAGGACGATCGCGCCGCGATCGGCAGCCTCGCGCACCGCCCGGACGACATCGGCCTCGCTTCGGCCATCGAGGGCGGCGGTGGGCTCGTCAAGCAGGAGCAGGCGCGGCTGACGCACGAGTGCTCGGGCAAGGGCCAGCCGCTGCATCTGGCCGACGGAGAGCCCGGAGCCGTCGGAGGTGAGCGTGCCGTCGAGGCCATCCGGCAGGGCGGCGATCTCATCGCACACGCCGGCGCTCGCCAGGGCCGCCCAGATCTCATCGTCGGTGGCCTGGTCAGCGCCAAGGGTCACGACATCGCGGACGGACGTCTGCTGGGCCACGTTCGAGCCGATCAGGTGCGCGCGCTGCGGCACCCAGCCGATGGCGGATCGCCAGGCGTCGGGGCCCATCGATGCGACGTCCTGCCGGTCGCCGCGCATGTCGATGATGCCGATCAGGCCCTCGCTCAGCGGGACGAACCCCATGATGGCGTTGAGCAGGGTGGTCTTGCCGCCGCCGGATCGGCCCACGATCGCCGTGACCGTCCCGGCGCTGGCCTCGAAGGAGGTCGACTCGACGGCGGTGGTCGTCCGTCCCTCGAAGCGAACGACCGCGCCCTCGATGACAAGCCGGCTGAACTGGGGTACTTGCCCATCGGCATGGGCGGGGCCCGTTGTCTCGATGAGCTGGAACATCCGATCGGCGGCCCCGAGCCCCTCGGCCGCGGCATGAAAGTGCTGGCCCACCATGCGCAGGGGCAGGTAGGCCTCGGGGGCCAGGAGCAGCACGAAGAGCGCGACCGGATACGTGATCTGCTGCTCGGCGAGCCGAAGCCCGACCGAGACCGCCACGAGGGCGACCGACAGGGTCGCGAGCAATTCGAGGGCGAGCGATGACAGGAAGGACACCCGCAGGACGGCCATGGTGGTGCTCCGGTACTCGTCGCCCATGGTGCGGACGGCCGCCGCCTGCGCCTTGGCCCGGCCGAAGATCTT
The DNA here is from genome assembly GCA_009726075.1 of Actinomycetota bacterium. GTDB lineage: Bacteria > Actinomycetota > Actinomycetes > S36-B12 > S36-B12 > WLND01. The sequence goes on along the minus strand of WLND01000081.1, from coordinate 4,114 downwards.
CAGGGTCGGCAGCCCGGCGATGAGGTCGAGGAAATGACCCGAGAGCGATGCGAGGGTGCGCCACTGCCGATCGACGCGATTGCGGGTGTACATGCCGATCAGGATCATGAAGACCGGGATGAGGGGGATCGTGATCGCGATGATGAGGGTCGACAGGAGGTCCTGGCCCGCGACGGTGACGAGGATCGCTATCGGGACGATGACCGCGAGCATCAGCTGCGGCAGGTAGCGGGCGAAATAGCCGTCGAGTCCGTCCACCCCGCGAGTGATGAGGGTGGCCACCTCCCCAGGGTCGGTGCCGGCCGGGCCATATGGGCCGAGGTCGAGGGCCCGGCCCAGCGTGGCGGCGCGCAACTCCTGCTTTGCCCGGGCCGATGAGCGGAAGGCGGCGATCTCGGTGCCCCAGGCAATCAGGGCGCGGGTCGCGAAGACGAGTGCGAGGACGCCGACCGCGGTCGACACGCCGGCCCACCCGACACCATTGGCGGTGACGTCGACGATGACGCTCGACAGCAGTCGCGCCTGCACGATGATCAGGCAGGCGGTCACGACACCGAGCACGACTACGGCAGTGATGAACCCCCGCGTGCTGCGCGCGTAGCGCAGCAGGCGGGGGTCGAGTGGTCTCACCTGGGGGATGCCTCCGACCTGCTAGCTGGCGGAGGTGGCGAATCGATCATCCGCGCGGCCGGTCGCCGGCTGCGGCGGGATCATCGACGTGCTGATCCGCTTGCGGAAGACCCAGTACGTCCAGCCCTGGTAGACCAGGACGATCGGGGTCATGATCGCTGCGACGATCGTCATGACGGTGAGCGTGTAGGACTGACTCGATGCGTTGTAGACCGTGAGGTTGTACGCGGCATCGATGCTACTCGGCATGACATTCGGGAACAGCCCGACGAACAGGCTCGTGACCGCGAGCAGGATCGTGCCGGCACTGAGCAGGAACGCCCAGCCGTCGCGTCCCTTCATGACCATGCCGAGGGCGCTGAGCCACAGCACCGCGGCCACGAGTGACAGCGGAAGCGTGACGGCGACCCGGCCACTGAAGGCCTGCGACCACAACAGGGCGGCGACCGCGAACACTGCCGCAACGAGGCCGATGCGCAGGGCCACCTTGCGGGAGGCCTCCCGAATCTCGCCGCTCGTCTTGAGCGACAGGAAGATCGCGCCGTGCGTGGCGAAGACCGTGAGGGTCATGAGACCGACGACGAGCGCAAACGGGTTGAGGAGGTCGAAGAACGAGCCGACGTAGTTGAACGAGCCTGCATCGGCCGGGTTGGCCGCGCCCTCGAGCGGTGCGATCTTCGACCCGCCGACGATATTGCCGAACGCCACGCCGAAGAGGAGCGCCGGCAGGACTGAGCCGACCACGATCGCCCTATCCCAGTTGGCCCGCCACTTCGCCGTGTCGTGCTTGCCCCGGTACTCGAACGCGACTCCGCGCAGGATCAAGGCGAGCAAGATGACGAACAGCGCGAGGTAGTAGCCGCTGAAGAGGGTCGCGTACCAGAGCGGGAATGCGGCGAAGGTCGCACCGCCCGCGACCAGCAGCCACACCTCATTGCCGTCCCACACCGGGCCGATCGTGTTGATCATGACGCGACGGCGAAGGTCGTCGGTGCCGATCACCGGCAGCAGCATGCCGACGCCCATGTCGAAGCCGTCGAGCACGAAGTAGCCGATCCACAGCACTGCGATGAGGATGAACCAGACGGTTACAAGATCCATGATGTGTCCCTACCCGATCAGTATGCGAAGTAAAGCGGCTTGGTGGACCCGTCCTGCGAATCATCGAACGGGTGTTCTTCAACGTCCTCCGGCGCGCCGGCCTTGATGTACTTCAGGATGAGCTTGAGCTCGACGACCGCGAGAGCCGCGTACACCAGGGTGAACCCGATCAGCGAGATCCAGACCTCGAGCGGGGTGACGAGCGGCGATACGGCGTCGGCGGTCTTCTGTGCCCCGAAGACGATCCACGGCTGGCGGCCCATCTCGGTGAAGATCCAGCCAGCCGAGATGCCCAGGAGCGGGCCCAGCACGATGAGCGAGCTCACGATCGCGAATCCCTTGCCCTTCGGGCGACGATCGCCGCGGAAGCGCCACAGCGCCCACAGTGCATACAGCGCGGCCAGCATGCCCAGCCCGATCATGAGCCGGAAGCCCCAGTAGGTCACTGGAACGTACGGCGCGTAGTTGCCCGGGCCGTACTTCGCCGTGTACTCGGCCTGCAGGTCGTTGATGCCCTGGACGTTGCCGTCGAAGGAACCGGTGGCCATGAACGAGGTCAGGCCGGGGACTTCGATGACCGGGGTCGCCGTGGTGCCCGCGACATCGCCGACGCTCAGGATCGAGAACGGCGCACTGTCGGTGGTGTTGTAGAGCGCTTCGGCCGCTGCCATCTTCATCGGCTGCTGCTGGACCATGATCTTGGCGTCCATGTCACCGGTGACCGACACCACGATCGCCGCGGCGAGGATCACCCAGGCGCCGGCCTTCACGGCTGGCCTGAAGATCTCGACCTGACGGTCCTTCATCAGGAAGTAGGCGCCGATCGCTGCAACACCGGCCCCGGCAACGAGGAACGATGCCGAGATGGTGTGGAAGAAGGCGATGAGCGAGGTGTTCTGGAACAGCACGGCTCCGATGTCGTTGAGCACCGCGCGACCGGTCTCAGGGTTGACGTCGTAGCCGACCGGATGCTGCATCCAGGCGTTGGCGGCGAGGATGAAGAACGCCGACAGCAGGGTGCCGACCGCGGCTGCCCAGATGGTCGCGAGGTGCAGCTTCTTCGGCAGGCGGTCCCATCCGAAGATCCACAGGCCAAGGAACGTCGACTCGAGGAAGAACGCGAGCAGGCCTTCCATCGCAAGGGGCGCGCCGAAGACATCGCCGACGTAGCGTGAGTACTCCGACCAGTTCATGCCGAACTGGAACTCCTGAACGATGCCGGTCACCACGCCGAGGGCGAAGTTGATGAGGAACAGCTTCCCGAAAAACTTGGTGAGCTGCAGGTACTTGACCTTGCCCGTCCGAACCCATGCCGTCTGGAATCCGACGACGAACCAGACGGTGCCGAGGGTCAGGGGAACGAAGAGAAAGTGATACACCGTGGTGATCGCGAATTGCCAGCGGGCCAGATCAAGCGCTCCCATGAGGGGCCTCTTCCATCAAGTTGTGTGTTGGTCGCCCCATGGTCGCGGGCCGCGGGGCTCATTGGTCCCGGCATCGGTCGGGACTTGGGAGGACTTTGGTCCTGAGTTTTCGACTGCGGGCCGAGCACCGCCGTGGCGTCATCAATCCGCCTCTGCGAGGCTGCCCAGGTGCCCAGTGATGCCCCGGTAGCGCCGTCCCCCCTTCCGCCGCGAGTCCAGGCAGGCACGACGGCGCAGGTCTGGGGCCCGCTCGTGGCCCTGTGGCTCGTCTGGGGTTCGACCTATCTCGGGATCGCGGTGGCGGGCGAGACGCTCCCCCCGCTGCTCGCGAACAGCATGCGCTTCTTCCTGGCTGCCGCCCTGCTCGGCGCCATCATCTCGGCCGTCAAGGGGTTCGGCTTCTTTCGGATCACCCGCACCGAGCTCGCCTACGCCTTCCTCATGGGGGTCACCCTGCTCGCGGTCGGCATCGGCACCGTGTCGCTCGCCGAGCGCTACGTCCCGAGCGGTATTGCCGCCCTGCTCGTGTCGGTCAACGCCCTGTGGATCGTGCTCCTGCGGATTCGAGCCGGTGACCGGCCGTCACGGCTCACCCTGGCCGGGGTCGCCGTTGGCATCGTGGGCCTGGGCCTGATGCTCCTGCCGGGCGGCACCGAGGCGCGGTCCGGCACCGACGGGCAGGTGGTGTTCTGGTCTGCTGCGATCCTCGTCAGCTCCTTCTCCTGGGCCTTCTTCTCCTTCAAGTCCACCGGCTACACCCTGCCCCGAAACGCCCTCGTCACGACGGTCTATGAACTCATCGCGGCCGGGCTCGCCCTCATGGGGGCCGGCGCCCTGCACGGCGAGCGACTGGATTTCAGCGTCGTCGACCACCGCTCGTGGCTGGCGCTCGCCTGGCTCGTCCTCGCCTCCCTCATCGGCTACAGCGCCTACAGCTGGCTCCTCAACAAGGCACCCCT
>WLND01000080.1 GCA_009726075.1 Actinomycetota bacterium | reverse complement strand
GGACGGTGTCTGGGTCCCGGAAAACGTCGAGATTGGCCCGCGGCTGACCGCTCGGGCCCAGGAGCCCGGCGCAAACATCGGACGCTGCCGGGTCATCGAGTTGCAGCCCAACACGTATGCCGACGCGGTCTACAACCTGCACCGCGACGACAACAACCGCTTGAACCCCGAGGGCACCGGTTGGATCGTTCGGGCCTTCTTTAACCTCACTGACAACCCTGACTCGATGATGATCCTGCGCGAGGTTAAGGACGACCCTTCGACCGAAACGCGGGTTCCGTTGCCGGCCGGTGCGCAGGTGGTCATCGACACGCAGCGCCTCTACCACGCCGTGTGGCATCCGGGGAGCGAGCCCCGGTACTGCCTCATCACGTCCTACGAGTCTGGTCCTGAACTCGACTCCTGGATCAGTGCTCATCACCCGGTGGAGCGCATCGAGTCGCCGTACATCGATGAAGCGATGGCGCAGGCTGCATACGCGGCCGCTGACGCCAAGCGGGCTGCCCGGGCCGCCGTCCTCGCCGAGCAGGGCAAGGATCCACGATTTGGGGATGGAAGCATGGCCCTCGCCGAAGGCGACGGCATGGATTCGAGCGCGCCGAACGTGAGCGCCATGGAGGTTCTGAGCGAAGCATGACCGACATCACCGTGCCCTACGCGGCAGTCCTCGACGAACTCGAGTCCGAGGCAATCCATATCTATCGTGAGACAGCGGCGGCGTTTCGCAACCCGGTGCTGCTTTACAGCATCGGCAAGGATTCGTCCGTCCTCCTACACCTCGCGCTGAAGGCCTTTGCGCCGGCCGGGTTGCCGTTTCCGGTCATGCACGTGGATACGACCTGGAAGTTCAAGGAGATGATCGCCTTCCGTGACAAGCGCGTCGCCGAACTCGGCCTCGACCTGCGCATCTCGGTCAACGAGGCGGCCGTGACCGAAGGGGTCTCGCCCTTCAGCCATGGCACCCATGAGTACACGCGGATCATGAAGACCGTTGCGCTCCGGGAGGGCATCGATCGGTACGGTTTCGATGCGGCTATTGGCGGCGCTCGCCGCGACGAGGAGCGCAGTCGTGCCAAGGAGCGGGTGTTCAGCCTGCGCGAGCCCGGACATCGCTGGGAGCCGCGCAAGCAGCGTCCGGAGTTCTGGCGAACCGCCAACACGACGCTGTCCGAGGGCCAGTCGATGAGAGTGTTCCCGCTCTCGAACTGGACCGAACTCGACGTGTGGCGCTACATCGAGCGCGAGGGCATCGACATCCCGTCCCTCTACTTCGCGAAGCCCCGCCCCGTCGTCGAGCGTGATGGAGCCCTCATCATGGTCGATGACGAGCGGTTCCCGCTTCGTGAGGGCGAAGAGGCGCAGATGCGTTCGGTCCGGTTTCGGACCCTGGGGTGCTACCCGCTCAGTGGGGCCGTTGAGTCAACGGCGGACAACCTCGCCGATCTCATCGCCGAGATGGAGACGTCGACGGTGTCCGAACGGGCCGGACGACTCATCGACGGCGAGGGCGGCGGGTCGATGGAGGCTAAGAAAGCGGAGGGTTACTTCTAATGTCGGCCACAGGTACCACGACCGGAACACCCGTCCTGCATCTTGTCACCTGCGGGTCGGTCGATGACGGCAAGTCGACGCTCATCGGGCGACTCCTGGCCGAGACCAACAGCGTGCCGCTCGACCAACTCGAATATGCCCGGCGCACTCGTCGTGGAGGTTCGACCATCCCAATCGGCGATGTCGACTTCTCGCTGCTCACCGACGGCCTCGAGGCCGAACGCGAGCAGGGCATCACGATTGACGTGGCCTACCGGCACATGAACCTGCCGAATGGCCGGCGCGTCCTGATCGCCGACGCTCCTGGCCACGAGCAGTACACCCGAAACATGGCGGTGGCAGCATCGAACGGCGACGTGGCGGTGCTCCTCGTCGATGCGGCGCGCGGCGTGCGTCCGCAGACCCATCGACACCTGACGGTCTGTGCGCTCATGGGTGTCAAGACGGTCATCATCGCGGTCAACAAAATGGACCTCGTCGACTACGCGGAGCCGGTGTTCAACGAGATCGTCAGTGTTGTCGAGGCGACGGCGGCCCGCCTCGGCGTCCCGGACGTCCGGGCAATTCCGATGAGTGCGGGAGCCGGCGACAACGTCACGGCCCCGACCGCGCACATGCACTGGTACTCCGGTCCGAGCCTGCTCGGAGCCCTCTCTGGCTGGGAGCCTGTCGAGGACAATTCGGCCAAGCCCTTCCGCTTCCCCGTGCAATTCATCGTTCGCGCCGACGGAAACTTCCGCGGCTACGCCGGAACTGTGGTCTCCGGCGAGGTTTCGAAGGGCGACGAGGTCGTCGTTGCCGACTCCGGTCGCACTGCGGTGATCGATCGCATCGTGACCTATGGCGGCGACCTGCAGACCGCCGTCACGGGACAGGCGGTGACCCTGACGTTGGACCATGAGGTCGATGTCACCCGCGGCGACCTGATCGCTGCGACAGGCCCGACTCTGGTGCAGCCGGCTGATCGATTCTCCGCTGACCTCGTCTGGCTCGCAGAGGAGCCGCTTGCGCACGGCCGGTCGTACCTGCTGGTCTCAGGGTCGAGGTCGGTGCCGGCCACGGTGACGAACGTGCGCTACCGCCTTGACGTCGTGTCGGGCCACGAGCACTCCGCTCGATTGCTCGACATGAACGATGTCGGCCGCGTCGAGATTGCTACCGATCGTCCGATTCCGATGGATCCATACTCGACGAGCCGCGATACCGGGGGGTTCCTGCTCGTCGATCGCGTCACCGCCGACACGGTCGCGGCGGGCCTCACGCGGCATGCGATGCGCAGGGCCTTTAACGTGGTTCCGCACACGTACGACGTCGACCACGACGCGCGCGTGCTCATGATGGGTCACCCGGGCAAGGTGGTCTGGCTGACCGGCCTGCCGGGGTCCGGCAAGTCGAGCATCGCCGATGCGGCCGTCCGCCGGCTCCACGCGCTGGGGGTCCACACCTACGTCCTCGATGGTGACAACGTGCGGGCTGGCCTGAACAAGGATCTGGGCTTCACTCCTGAGGATCGTGCCGAGAATGTCCGCCGGGTCGCGGAGGTGAGTAAGTTGATGCTCGACTCAGGACTGGTGGTCTTCGTCGCGTTGGTATCGCCGTATCGGTCCGACCGACTCTCCGCGAAGGCGCTGTTCGAACCGGGGGAGTTCCTCGAGGTCTACATCGACACTTCGGTCGACGTCTGCGCGGAGCGCGACCCGAAGGGCCTGTACGCGAAGGCTGCCGCCGGATCCCTTCCGAACATGACCGGGATGGGCCAGGTCTACGAGGAGCCGGAGCACCCCGATCTCGTCCTTCACGGGGTCGGAGATATCGAAGCGACCGTCACTCAACTCACCGCTGTCATCCTTGGGGAGTAGGCACCGACACGACAGGTGGCGCGAGGTGAAATACTCGGGGTCTTATGTCTGGACCAAACACCTCCTTTGACCCCAAGCAAGTCTCGTCCTTGAATGCCGCGGCAGTCGAGGCCATGGTGAGCGATGCGATGGCGGCGATCCTTGCCGCGGTCGACCTCGCCGACCTTAAGGACGTTCGCCTCGCCCACGCCGGCGATCGTTCGGCGCTCGCGCTGGCGAATCGCGAGATCGGCGCGCTGCCGCCGGCCGCGAAGGCCGACGCGGGCAAGCGAGTGGGGGAGGCACGAGCTGCCGTCAAGGCGGCGCTCGAAGACCGCCAGACGGCACTTGAGGGCGAGCGCGATGAGCGCGTGCTGGCCGAGGAGTCGGTCGACGTCACGCTTCCAGCGGTGCGGGAGCAGGTCGGCGGACGTCACCCGCTGACAACGTTGATGGAGCGCGTCTGCGATGTCTTCGTCGCGATGGGCTACGACATTGCGGAGGGGCCTGAGGTCGAGGCCGAGTGGGTGAATTTCGATGCTCTGAACGTGCCACCCGACCATCCGGCGCGGACCATGCAGGACACCTTCTACGTGACGGCGTCCGATAGCGGCGTGGTGCTTCGCACGCAGACATCGCCGATTCAGATCAGGGCGATGCTCGATCGTCCGCTCCCGATCTACGTGGTGGCCCCCGGTCGCGTGTTTCGCACCGATGAGCTCGACGCGACCCACACGCCGGTGTTTCATCAGGTTGAGGGCCTGGCGGTTGACGAGAACATCACCATGGCCGATCTGAAGGGCACCCTCGATCATTTCGCCCAGGAGATGTTTGGCGAGGGCATCGTGACCCGACTTCGGCCCTCCTACTTCCCCTTCACCGAGCCGAGCGCTGAACTCGACGTGCAGTGCTTCGTATGCCGAGGTGCATCCGTCGGCAATCCGGATCAGGCCTGCCGCACCTGCGGAAGTGAAGGCTGGATCGAGTGGGGTGGTTGCGGGATGGTGAATCCGCGCGTGCTTCAGGCCGTGGGCATCGATTCGGAGAAGTACCGCGGATTCGCCTTTGGCATGGGCATCGAGCGCACGCTGATGTTCCGCAATGGCGTCACTGATATGCGGGACATGGTCGAGGGCGATGTCCGGTTCACTCGAGCGTTCGGTCTGGAGTCGTAGTGCGTGCCCCGGTGTCATGGTTGAGAACGATGGTCGACATTCCTTCCGATCAAGGCGGACGCGACATCGCCGAGCACCTCGTGGGTGCCGGCCTCGAGGTGGAAACCGTTGAGCTCATCGGCGAGGGGGTCGTCGGAGAGATCGTCCTGGGCCTGGTCGTTGAGATCGAGGAGCTTACGGAGTTCAAGAAGCCGATCCGGTGGTGCCAGGTCGATGTGGGCCCTGAGCACGGCGGGGTCCGGGGCGTCATCTGCGGAGCCCGCAACTTCAGCGTCGGCGACCGGGTCGTCGTGGCATTGCCCGGCACGGTCCTGCCAGGTGGGTTCGAGATCGCCGCGCGTGAGACCTATGGCCACACCTCAAACGGCATGATCTGCTCTGAGCGTGAGCTCGGTCTGGGCGACAACCACGACGGAATCATGGTGCTGCCGGCCGAGTCTGGCGAGATCGGTGCCGACGCCGCGACGATCGTCGGCGTGGGAGATGAGGTCCTCGACATTGCGGTGACCCCGGATAGGGGCTACGCCCTGTCGATGCGCGGCATCGCCCGCGAACTCGCGACCGCGTACGGCGTTGCCTTCGACGATCCCGGCACGGTGTTCGTTGAGCTGCCAGCACCGGCGGCAGACGCCGTACCGGCCGAGTGCGCGAGCCTCGACTTCAGCGCCTGCGGCCTCTTCACACTGCGCACGATTGTGGGCTTCGATCCGAAGGCGCCGTCGCCCCAGTGGATGCAGCGTCGGCTGGTGGCGTGCGGCATGCGTCCGGTGTCGTTGGCGGTCGATGTGACGAACTACGTCATGCTTGAGCTTGGCCAGCCGCTGCACGCTTTCGACCTCGACAAGTTGCAGGGCGCGGTGCGGGCAGACTGGGCGACCCCCGGTGCCGAATTCGAGACCCTCGACCACGTCGTACGGACCCTCCAGGCCGATGATCTCGTCATTCGGGATGACCGGGGCATCATCGGGCTGGCCGGTGTCATGGGCGGGCTTGAATCCGAGATCGACGACTCGACCGTGAGCATCGCGCTCGAGGCTGCGCATTTCACGGCTGGAGTCATCGCCCGGAGCTCGCGTCGTCACCGGCTGTCATCGGAGGCCTCGCGGCGCTTCGAGCGCGGGGTCGACCGCGTCCTCGCTCCGTATGCGTCGGCGCGTGCTGCCGCACTGCTCATCGAGTTCGGTGGCGGGCGCTACGTGGGCATGACGGCCGTCGAAGGGGCAATGGACCCAACCGTCATCGCGATGCATTCAAGTGAGCCCTCGAGCGTCGCGGGCATGCCCATCGACGGCGAGACCGTCGTCCGAATGCTCGAGTCGGTCGGTTGCCTCGTGGCGGACGAGGCCGGACGTCTCAGCGTGACCGTGCCCGCATGGCGCGCTGACCTCACTGACCCCGCTGATCTGATCGAGGAGGTCGTTCGACTCGTCGGCTATGACGAATTGCCGTCCACACTGCCGACCTCTGCACTGGGCCACGGTCTCACCAAGGCTCAGCGAATGCGGCGGCGCATAGGGATGGCACTGGCAGCTCGTGGCGGAGTCGAGGTGCTCACCTACCCGTTCGTGGGCGACCATGAGATCGACGCGTTACGGGTGGCCGAAGGGGACCCTCGTCGTTCCCGCGTTCGACTTGCGAATCCGATCTCTGACGAGCAGCCGCTGCTTCGCGCTTCGCTTCTGCCGGGCCTGGTCGCTGCGGCTCGTCGAAATATCGGCAGGGGGACATCTGACCTCAGCCTCTTCGAAGTCGGGGCAGTTGTTCGGGGGGTCGTGGGAAGTCCGGTGGCCCGGCCGTCGATCGAGCGTCGTCCGTCCGACGCGGAGTGGGCGAGCCTGAACGCGATGCTCCCCGAGCAACCGAGCCTCGTGGCGATGGTCCTCACCGGCGACCGCGTGAAACAAGGATGGTGGGGCGAGGCTCGCCCGCAGGACTGGTCAGACGCGATCGAGTGGGCGCAGGTGGTGGCGCACGTCATAGGTCTGCGACTCACCGTCGAACGAGGGGATGATCCGACCTTCCATCCGGGACGCTGCGCGGTCCTGCTCGTCGGAGACCGGGCCGTGGGTGTCGCCGGCGAACTGCACCCACGGGTCATCGAGGGTACGTCGCTGCCCGAGCGGTCATGCGCGATGGAGCTGCACCTCGACGAGTTGCTGGCGCTCGCACCTGAGGTGCGGCCAGCTCCCTCCGTCGGCACCCAGCCGGTCGCCAAGGAAGACATAGCCCTGGTCGTGCCCGATGGAGTTCCTGCCCAGGCCGTTGAACAGGCGTTGCGGGCCGGGGCGGGCGCTCTGCTCGAATCGGTGCGACTTTTCGATGTCTACCGGGGTGCGCAGGTCGAGTCGGGGCATCGCTCACTGGCGTTCGCCCTTCGCTTCCGGGCTCCCGATCGCACCCTCGACGCAACTGAGATCCAAAGCGCTAGGCACGCGGCCCTCCAAGCCGCTGAAGCCGCGTGCGGGGCCCGCCTTCGCTGAACCCGGTGTCGGTAAATTATGCGCGTATGCGTATATTTCATGCATGATCAGAGCGAGTGTGGCCGGCGCGTC